>CAZOEB010000095.1:0-2094 GCA_964578685.1 uncultured Caulobacterales bacterium | reverse complement strand
TCGTCGTGATGGTCGTCTGAGAGCTGCGCCGATGCGCCGCCGGCATGCGAGCATGCGCCCGAAGCTTGAGCGGCGAGCGTCGACTGGACGGACGCCATGCAGGCGTCGTTGTGGCGGAGGAACGCATTCTCGATTGCGGCGTCGCGCGCCGCCAGCGACTGCTCGACTCTTTCCGCAAGGCGCTTGACCTCGGCCGCCAGTTCTTCGCTGGCGGCGAGGCGAATGGCGGCCTCGGCCTGCGCGGCGCGGCCGGTTGCGGCGATGCGCGCGGCGATGACGGCGAGTGCCGAGCCGCCGATCAGGAAAAGAAAGCCTGCGGCCAACAGGCCGGTTTGAAGCAAGGACAACGACATGAAAGGAAACCCCTGAGAACCCCGGAGCGCGCATTTTACCGGATCCCCGTTTTCAGGGTCCAGCAGCGTCCCGGCGTCGCCAAAATATATTTTGTCTCGGCGCAATACGGCTTGACGGCGTCCGGAATCGATTAGGAGGGATACGGAACGTCCGTCGGCGCGAACGTCTTTGACGACTGCCGGTCAAGGCTTTACGGCGGTCACCATAAAATTTACGTCCGTGTTTTCCACAACGCGCCAGACGTCGAGAAACGGGTTGTAGGCGACCCCGGCCGCAGCCGTGACCGTCATGCCCGCTGCCGTCAGCGCCGCCCCGATTTCCTCAGGTTTTTGAAACTTCGCCGGGTCATGAGTGCCCCGCGGCAGCCAGCCGAGGACATATTCGGCGCCGACCTTGGCGAGCGCGAACGCCTTCAGGGTCCTGTTGATGGTCGCGACGATCATGATGCCGCCGGGCGCCACCAGCCCCGCCGAGGTCTTCAAGAAAAAGGTAGGATCGGCGACATGCTCGACAACTTCGAGATTCAGGACGACGTCGAACGGCTTTTCGCCGGCGTCGGCGAGCGCTTCGACCGTCGCGGTGCGATAGTCGATGTCGAGCCCTGCGCCGCGCGCGTGGACCGTCGCCGTTTTGACATTGCGCTCGGACGCGTCGATGCCGGTGACCGCCGCGCCGAGACGCCGCATCGGCTCCGACACCAGCCCGCCGCCGCAGCCGACATCGAGCAGGCGCAATCCTTCGAGAGGCCGTCGGTCACGCGGGTTCCGGCCGAAATGCGCGCAGAGCGCATCGCGGATATAGGCGAGACGGGCGGGATTGAACTTATGCAGGGGCTTGAACTTGCCGAACGGGTCCCACCATTCATCAGCGATCTTCGAGAACTTCTCGACTTCCGCCGCATCGATCGTCGGGCTTGCCGTCTGCATGTCGCGCCGCCTCAAAAATTCCCGGGCGCCGCCGTGCTCTAGGCCCGCTTGCGCCCGAAGGACCCGCCTCTATAGATGGGCGCTTATTCATACGGTGAAAAGGCGGCGATCGATCGCATGGCGCGCATAGTGATGAAATTCGGCGGCACCTCGGTCGCGGATGTCGAGCGCATGCGCCGCGCGGCGGCATTCATCAAGCGCGAGGCGGACGCCGGGCACTCGATCGCCGTTGCGGTCTCGGCGATGGCGGGCGAGACGAACCGGCTCGTGGCCTTGTGTGCGGAAGCCGGGCCGCCCGATCCTGCGCTCGATGTCCGGAATGTCGAATATGACGTCGTCGTGGCGAGCGGAGAACAGGTCTCCTCGGGCCTCGTCGCCCTCATCCTGCAGAAGATGGGCTATCGCGCGCGCTCCTGGCAAGGATGGCAGGCGCCGATCCGGACCGACGGCGCGCACGGCAAGGCGCGTATCGTCGATATTCCGGGCGATGCTCTCGGCGAGGCGATAGACAACGGTGAAATCGCCGTCGTGTCCGGTTTTCAGGGAATAGCCCCCGAGGGGCGCATCTCAACGCTCGGCCGCGGCGGCTCTGATACGACCGCCGTGGCGCTCGCCGCCGCGCTCGGCGCGGAGCGTTGCGATATTTATACCGACGTCGACGGCGTCTACACGACCGATCCTCGGATTTCGAAACAGGCGCGGCGGCTCGACCGGGTTTCTTACGAGGAAATGCTCGAGATGGCCTCGCTCGGGGCCAAGGTCCTGCAGACCCGATCGGTCGAGCTTGCGATGGCCTACAAGGTTCGCGTACGCG
>CAZOEB010000094.1:0-13139 GCA_964578685.1 uncultured Caulobacterales bacterium | reverse complement strand
CGTCTACAACACCAAGCGCCCCCACCAAGGCCGCGGCATGAACGGCAGAACCCCCTCCAGCGCCTTCATCGACGGCCTCAGGAAACCAAGCCTCAACCGAAAGGAGAAAGCCCCCGACCCACAGCCTCAACAGACCGCCGCCTGAACCCCTTAAGGCGCGGCGACTGTCAGGCGATTACCGTTCTTGTACAGACAGTGATTATGGGGGAGAACTTATTTCTCGAAGCATAGCGTTGCAACACCGTCAAAATCTTCAGATTCATACACGAAAATTCGATTTATAGAAACTATACCAATAGCATCACTAGGTGTTAAACCAACTATTCCACTGAGTTTGACGAATTTATTCGTACAACCCTTTGCGACCAGGTAATCCGCTTCAAAAATTGGCCGTTGACCTGGCGGAGCACGTCTCAGAGTCGGATCAACCACGACTACAATTGGGGTTCCAGGCTCAGCGCCCCTAGTCTCATCTTCCGTAATTTCAAGGTCGGGGTGTACTGCTGATAAGAACCCCACAATACTTATTTCCTCGCCATCGAGATTTTCTGCGAACTCATTGAACTCCTTTACGGAGAACAGCGATTTGGTCGCCGCCACCCCCCTTGCCTCTTCTGCAGAACTGCAGGCGCCGCCAAAGAGAAGAATTCCAAGAAAAAACTTTAATCCGGACGAACTCATTTGTTTGCTCCTTACCTAAAAACGCAATATCCATAGGGGGTTGCAACTATGACTGGAGCTCCAACCCGGCCCACTGTTGTACGATAGCTTTGCGCTCGTTGACTAATCCTTCTTGCAAAATCTGCGCGGTTGGGTGGTCCAATCGAGACTGCTTTTGCATTTGGCACAACGGCAACGGCTGCTATGTTTGAAGGCGGGGATAGCGCGTTTTGGGCGCGACCATTGGGCGGAGTAATTCCAGGATGGTAATAGGGGGAAAAACCATCTGGCCCATTTCGGCGTTGACGGACGATATACTGGCCAACGTCGTATCCGGAAAAACGAGTTTGATACGGCCCATCACTTAACTCAGTACTTTCGTACGCCGCGAGCACTGCTTCAGAGCGGCTAAAAGCCTCGGCGAGCGCTGTAGCCAGTCGAGAGATTTCCACTGGAGCGCCATTATTGAGCGCTGCGTCCGCCGCCGCATTTATGCTGCTCGCTGCCAATCCTCCTCCACAAAGCGAATTATCGACCGCCGCTTTTGTGTTGTTAGCGATATTTCTAGCGCCGGCGCCTATCTCATTCTGCAATCCAAAGCTGCCCCCGAAAGCGATATCCCTGAGAGTACCCTCCAAGAATATATTATAATCCCTCCGTATCCCTGTGACGAGTATCTCATCTACGAACTCGAGCCCGCTCGGATCTATCCGATTGACCGGATCCCCGCCGACATAGGCGTAGAGGTTGAGGCCGTCGGCGTAGCCGATGGGGTCGGTCTGGAGGAAGCGCCCGAGGCCCGGGTCGTAAATGCGGGCCTTGTAGTGATAGAGCCCCGCGTCTGCGAGCCACATCTGGAATTACGGTGACAGTGCACAATTTCGGCCCGTCGTCTACGCTTTCTCGGCCTGGGTAGCGGCAGAAGGCGTCGCTAACGCGGTTCTGAAAGGACTTGTCCCCCGAGCGGGCGGCCGATCATCTCGGCGCGGCGCCAACGGCGCCGCTTCGACCTCGCAACGCCGCGAAGTCCCCGAACCGCGTCGCGAACAGCGCCATGTCTGCGAAGCCGTCGCCCTAGACTCGAACAATATCGCCCGGATAGCGCGCGAGCACTTCGTCTGATGTGACGAGATGGAGCCCTTCGACTCTGGATTGCGCCGCGAGAATGCGATCGAACGGATCGCTGTGGATCGGCGGGAGGTCGCTGGTCGCCGCGGCATGGTCCGCCGTGATGCCAAGCTCCCGCCAGCCCCGTTCGATCAGAACGCGCCTGATTTCGCGGGGGTTTGCATCGAACCCGGCGCGGCGCGCGACGCTCTTGATCGCGACCTCCCAGATTGAGGCGGCGCTGAAGACAGTCGAAACGTCCTCCCGCCGGAACAAGGCGAGGGCTGCCGCGGAAAGACGCTCCGGCTCTTTCAGGCCCCAAAGAATGAGTTGCGTATCGACCAACAGGTTCATTCAGCGGCGCCGAACAGCCGGGCGATTTCGTCTTCATCGAGCCGGTCGAAATTCTCCGGGATATGAAATTGCCCGGCCATCGCCCCGAGCCAGCCGCCGGGCTGTTTAGGTTCCTCATTCAACGGAACAACCTTCACGAGCGGCTTGCCCGCCTTGGCGATAATGAACGGCTCCCCCTTCGCGGCCCGCTCGACGAGCCGGGAAAGGTGCGTTTTTGCCTCGTGGATATTGACGCTGCGCATATCGCTTATCGGACTTAGCTAGGTGGACTTAGTCCATGTAGAGCGAAATTGCAACAAAAAAGGCGGCGCCTGAGCGCCGCCTTTTCAATCGGTTTTGCCGGCGGCTTTACGCCCCAGGCGCCATGTCGATCTTCACGCCCGGGCCCATCGTCGAGGAAACCGCGACCTTCTGGATGTAAGTGCCCTTGGCGCCGGCGGGTTTCGCCTTTTGCACCGCGTCGATGAACGCCTTGATGTTCTCGGCGATCTGCGCTTCGGAGAAGCTCGCCTTGCCGACGCCGGCGTGGATAAGGTTGCCGGTCTTGGAAACGCGGAACTCGACCGCGCCGCCCTTGGCGTCCTTGACGGCCTGACCGACGTTCGGCGTCACCGTGCCGACTTTCGGGTTCGGCATCAGGTTGCGCGGTCCAAGGACTTTGCCGAGGCGCCCGACGAGACCCATCATGTCCGGCGTCGCGATGACGCGGTCGAAGTCCATGAAGCCGCCCTGGATTTTCTCGACAAGGTCGGCGTCGCCGACGATGTCGGCGCCGGCTTCCCGGGCCTCGTCCGCCTTTTTGTCTTTGGCGAACACCGCGACGCGCACCGTCTTGCCGGTTCCGTGAGGCAGCGCGACGACGCCGCGAACCATTTGATCCGCATGCCGCGCATCGACGCCGAGATTCATCGCGATCTCGATCGTTTCGTCGAATTTCGCGGTTGCGTTCTTTTTCACGAGCTTGGCCGCTTCGGCGACCGAATAGCTCTTGTTGCGGTCGACCGTCGAAAGAGCGGCCTTGATCCTCTTGCCCATCTTCGCCATCGCTTAGCTCCTCACCTCAAGACCCATCGCGCGCGCCGAACCCATGATGATCCGGGTCGCGGCGTCGAGATCGTTGGTGTTGAGATCCTTGAGCTTGGCTTGCGCGATTTCGCGGCACTGCGCTTCGCTCACCGATCCGGCGATCGTGCGTCCGGCGGTTGCGCCGCCTTTTTCGATTTTCGCCGCTTTCTTCAAGAAGTAAGACGCCGGCGGCGTCTTCATCGCAAAGGTGAACGACTTGTCGGAGTAGATGGTGATGACGACGGGGATCGGCATCCCCTTTTCCATCTGTTGGGTCTGCGCGTTGAACGACTTGCAGAATTCCATGATGTTGAGTCCGCGCTGGCCAAGCGCGGGACCGATCGGCGGCGACGGATTCGCGCTGCCGGCCGGCACCTGAAGTTTCAGGGAGCCAGTCACTTTTTTCGCCATGTGATCCTTCCTTGATTAGCGAAGGCCTTGCGGTGCGGCCGGGGCTGGACTTCGCCCCCGCCTCCCGAAAGGAGCGCGCGGCCTAGCAGAGCGGATGGGGGCTGGCAATCTGGCGCCTGATGCAGCGCACACAAAAAAACGGACGGCGGCTATGGGGGACTTGCCGCCGCCCGTTTCTGATACGCAACCGGAACTCTACGCAACGTAACCAGAAAACCCGGGGGGAGAACCCCGGCGGCGAGGAGAGGTCGCCGCGAACTCGTTATGTTATAGAGTTACGTCTAAATTAAGGCGTTGTCAACGAGAATTAACCGGAAAATTGTGCAAGGGAGCCCGATAATCGCGAAACGGGTCCGACCTTCTCTTTAAAATTACAATAGAAACAAAGGCTTGACGCCAAAGCGCGGCGCGCCGGCATTTACCGGCCATGGTGCGGGAAGTATCCCAAAAGGAACTATCGCCAGGCACGGCCGCGCGCGTTCAGCGGCCGAATCATCGGCGCTGAACGGAATTATAGAACGCTGCGAGACGCCGAAAGGTCTATTACGTATCGCTCTTGGTCTCGTCTTTCGGCTTTTTCACGAGCGCCCTGAACTCACCGAGGCTGCAGGTCGCCATGAACGCGCCCGTTCGATTGTCAACGACGTCAAAAATGTCGCCCTTGCACGCGCGGGGCTGAAACAATCGCGCTTCGATCCTGTTAAAGGTCGATTCCGCTCGGGCGCAGCTGCCCCGTGTTTCGTTGACATAGTAGCGCGACCCGACCTTGAAGAGCAGGCGGTCCTCATCAATCGGATCGACGCCGGTCGACCGCATCGAAACGCAGAGCGTCGTTTCGCCGCTCTCGGTAAATCCCGCCAGCGGATCGGTTTCGTCCGCAGGCTCGCTTGCGAGCGCCGATCCCGCCGTCAACAGGCAAACGCCCAAAACGCCTAGCATACCGCGCATAAGCCGGTCCTTTCTTCAGACGCCCCTGCCCTTATCGATTTTAGGCGACGCCGACGCCCCCGCCAAGAGGCGCGTCACCAGCGCAGCGACATGCAGGAAAGGCCAGCGTCGATCCGGGCGATCGCAGAAACGTCAAGCGGCGCGATCCGGAGGCCGAGTCGTTCGAGCTTTTCAGCGGTGCGCGGATGGCCGGCTGCGACCAGCAGAACCCCATTGATCCGGACGGCGTTCGCCGCCTGCTCCTCCCCCGGCGCCGTTTCGATAATCCGGAGGCCCTCAAAAACGCCGGACGCAGCAAGCCGGGGCGTCGACAGCACCGTTTCATGATCGATGAGCGCGCAGTCGCTCTTGAAATGGAGGACGCCAGGCGGCGTCGCCGCCGCTTCGGCCTTGCGCCCGAATCTTGACAGCAGAGCGGTGAGCCGCTTGGCGCCGGTTTCATTCGTGCGCGAGGAAACGCCGATCAGGATGCGGTCGCCAAGATTGATGACGTCGCCGCCGTCGGCGAAGCCCGTATCGAGCGCCTGCGTTTCCTCGAAACGCGCCGTGAGCTCAGTCGCGAGGGCCTCCGCTTCTCCAAGCCGCGAAGGCGCGCCCGGCCGCAAAAGGATGGCGCCTTCGGGAAACACCAGCGCCGGATCTTCGATGAAAACGGAATCCGGAAACTCCTCGAGCGCCGGCAGAATCTCGACGGTTACGCCCGCGTCAGCGAGCGCGGCGACATAGGCGCGGTGTTCCCGCAAGACGCCGTCATAGGTCGGCCCCTCGCCGCCATGCGCACGCAGCCCCTGCGTGACCGATTTTGACGGCGCGCGAACGAGGGCGCGTGTGAATTCAAACGGCCCCGTCATCGTCACCCTTGGATGGTTCTGCATGCGGGGTTCCTATAACGCCGTGCATCGAGGAATCGTTGATCTCGATATTGACCTCGACGACGCGCGGCAGAAACGCCAGCCCGACCAGCGCAAAGAACCCCGCGACGACCAGCAAGATGGACACCCATTTCGGCATGGAACTCTCCGACACCCCGACAAGAGGGAATCTAGACCCGTTAACCCGCGGTGTCGAAGGAAGTCGGCGCCGCCCGCTCATCCGCCGGCGGCCGCCCGCCGTACCAGCGGCATGAGCGCAAAAGAGACAGCCCGCGGCGCGGGCCAGATCCTCCTCGACCTCGGGCCGATCATCGCCTTTGTCGGCACGTTCAATATCGTCAACCGCAGCAATCCCGACAATGCGATCTACATCGCGACAGGGGTCTTCATGGCGGCGACCGTTCTGGCGGCGGGCGTCGCGTGGCTCCGCACGCGCAAGGTGCCGCCGGTGCTGATCGTCACGCTGGTGTTGGTGCTCGCGTTCGGCGGGCTGACGCTTGCGCTCCATGACGAGAACCTCATCAAGCTGAAGCCGACTTTCGTCTACCTCTTCTATTCAGCGGCGATCTTCGGGGCGATGGCGTTCGGCCAGAATGTCTGGAAGCTTCTCTTCAACCATGCGTTCACCTTGCCGGACCGTGTCTGGAGAACGCTGGCGATCCGGTGGGGACTGTTCTTCATCGCCATGGCGGGCGTCAACGAAGCGATCCGCCTTACTCAGACGACGGAATTCTGGGTCAATTCGCGGCTGTTCATCGGCTTCCCGCTCGTTGCGCTGTTCATGCTTCTCAACCTGCCGATCACGCTGAAGAACGTCGGCAAGGCGGAATAGCGCCCGTTTCGCGACGCCGGACGGTTGCGGTAAACTGCCCCCACACAGAGGCGGGACGGTCATGAACCAGGCGATGAGGCTTGCAGGTTTAGCCGCCGGGGCGGGGGTGCTTTTCGCACTCTTTTCGGTCCTCGGCGGTTCGATGATCTGGGTCGCCGGCGGCGCAAAATCCCTCGATGTCAAGGGCGAGGCCAAGCAGGTGCGGGAGGCGCCGCCCTCCGGCGCATGGACCCACTATGGAGGCGACGCCGGGGGCGCGCGATATTCTTCGTCGACGCAGATCCATCGCGAAAACGTCGGCAAACTGACGGTCGCGTGGCGCTACTCCACGGGCGACATGAAGTCGAAACCTGAGGCTGTTCGCCGGAGCGCAGGCGAGACGACGCCGATCTTGGTTGAGGACAGTCTCGTCTTCTGCACGCCCTTCAACGAGATCATCGCCGTCGATCCCGGTTCGGGAGCCGAAAAATGGCGGTACGATCCGAAGATCAATCTGCAGCAGCGGCCGGCGAACCAGTTCGTGTGCCGGGGCGTCACCTACTGGAACGGGGGCGGAGAAGGCGTCTGCGCCGCACGGATATTTTCCGGAACGAATGACGGTCGCGTCATCGCTGTCGATGCGAAAACGGGGGCTCCGTGCGAGGAGTTCGGCGATCGGGGCGAAGTCGTCGTCGATCCCGGCATGGACCTCATCTGGCCCGGCGAATTCCAGATCACGTCCCCGCCGGTGACGCTCGGCGGCGTCGTCGTCATCGGTTCGGCGATCGGCGATAATGCGAGAGTTGAGGCGCCGCGCGGAACAGTGCGCGCCTTCGATGCGCGGACGGGGGCGCCGCGCTGGACCTTCGATCCCGTTCCACGTTCCGCCGACGAACCCAACGCCAAAGACTGGCCGGGCGACTTTCCGCGCAAGGAAGGGCACGCCAACGCCTGGGCGCCGATGTCGGTCGATCCGGCGCGGGGGCTCATCTTCGTGCCGACAAGCAGTCCGTCCCCGGACTTCTTCGGCGGCCTTCGACCGGGCGACAACCGTTACGCGAATTCCGTCGTGGCGCTGAAAGCGGAAACGGGCGAGGTCCGGTGGGCCTTCCAGACTGTGCATCACGATGTCTGGGATTACGATGTTCCGTCGCAGCCCGGCCTTTATTCGATCATGAAGGACGGCCGACTAAGAGACGTCGTCGCGCAGACGACGAAGACAGGTCTTGTCTTCGTGCTCGACCGCGACACCGGCGAGCCGGTCATTCCCGTCGAGGAACGCCCCGTGCCGCAGGATGGCGCGCCTGGTGAGGCGCTGTCGCCGACGCAGCCTTTTCCGGTCGCGCCGCCGCCGCTCGTTCCGAACACGGTCCGTCCGAAGGACGCCTTCGGTGTGACGTGGTTTGACAAGCGGTTCTGCGAAAAAGCGATCCGCTCGCTGCGCGCCGAGGGGCTCTACACGCCGCCGACCGAGCAGGGGACGCTGTTCCTCCCCTTCACCGGCGGGGGCGGCAACTGGGGCGGGCCGGCTTACGATCCGGCGCGCAACCTTCTCGTCGTCAACATGTCGAACTTTGCGCATCGCATTCAGCTGATCCCGGAAGCCGATGTCGAACGCATTGCTGAAACCTTCCACGACAGCGAGGTCAGTCCGCAAAAAGGCGCGCCGTTCGGCATGCGGCGCGACGTCCTCATCAGCCCGCTCGGTCTTCCCTGCAATCCGCCGCCCTGGGGCGTGCTCGCGGCGGTCGATCTTTCCGACGGACGGATCGTGTGGCGACGCCCGCTTGGAACAACCGAGCAGCTGGCAGGCGGCCTCGCCCTGCCGCTCGGAACGCCGACCCTCGGCGGCCCGGCGATCACCGCCGGCGGCGTCGTCTTCATCGGCGCGACGCTTGACCATTATCTCCGCGCGTTTGACGTCGAGACCGGCGAAGAACTCTGGAAAGGCCGCCTGCCGACGACCGGCACGGCGACGCCCATGACGTATATGTGGAAGGGAAAGCAGTACGTTGCGATCTTCTCGGGCGGGTACGCCAATGTGGACACAAAGCCCGGCGACGAACTCGTCGCGTTTGCCCTTCCAGAGGAATGAATGGTGGAAGGGGCTGGATTCGAACCAGCGTAGCCCGAAGGCGGCAGATTTACAGTCTGCTGGATTTAGCCACTCTCCCACCCTTCCACGGGAACCGTCCGATTGACGCCGCGGAGGCGCAGTCTTCTAGTCAGCGTGCCGGGTCGCCCCGGCGCGGGGAGCGGGCGGTCTATAGCGGGGGCGCCCACGACGCGCAACCGGGCCGGCGGGCATTCACGAGGCCCTTGTTTCAACGCGTGCGGCAAGCCGGTATAGGAGCGCCGATGCAGTCGCAGCGACGAAACGACCGCCATCGAAAACCAGACCGCCGCGAGCGTCTGAGACCGGACGACGGCGCGCTATGGCTTTATGGCCGGCACGCTGCGGCGGCGGCGCTCGCGAACCCTCTCCGCCGGATCAAACGCGGATACGCGACCAAGAACGCGCTCGATTGGCTGAAGTCCCTGGAACTTCCAGGCGAGCGCCTCGCGCTTCTCGAAGACACGCGGCCCGACGCGATCGACCGGCTGCTGCAACCGGGCGCCGTGCATCAGGGCCTCGCCGTCGAGGCGTTCGACCTTGAGCGCGCGCGCCTCAAAGACGTGTGCGAGCCGGACGGAACGCTGAGACCCGTCGTCGTGCTCGACCAGATCACCGATCCGCAGAACATCGGCGCTGTTTTCCGGTCCGCCGCAGCGTTCGGCGCGCGTGCGGCGATCGTGCAGGAAAGGCGAACGCCGCCGCTCTCAGGCGCGCTGGCGAAAGCCGCCGCCGGCGCTGTCGAAACGCTTCCGTGCGTCAAGGCGGTGAACATTTCGCGCGCGCTCGAAGCGCTCAAGGATCTCGGCTATCATTGCGCAGGCCTTGCAGGCGACGGCGCCACCCCGATCTCGCAACTGCCGAAGGACCGGCCGATCGCCGTCGTTCTCGGCGCTGAGGGCGCAGGCCTTCGCCAGCTCGTCGGCGAGACTTGCGACGCCCTTTATCGCATCCCGATCGCGGGGCGGATGGAGAGCCTCAACGTCTCGAACGCCGCTGCGATCGCTCTTTATGAAGCCACGCGCGGAACGCTTTAGGGGATCATCATGTCCAACCGTCCGGTTCTCTATCACATGCCGCAGACTCGCGGCGGCACGACCCTGTGGATGAGCGAGGAGCTCGGCGACGTCTGCACGGTCAAGCTCATCAACCTGCGCAAGGGCGAAGGGCGCACGCAGGAATTCCTGAAACTCAACCCGATGGGAAAGTTGCCGGCGCTGACGCATAACGGCTGCATCGTCACCGAAGCGGCGGCGATCTGCGCCTATCTCGCTGACCAGTTCCCCGAGAAAGCCCTCGCGCCGGCGCCGGCCGGTCCGCAGCGCGGCGTCTATTACCGATGGATGTTTTTCGCGCCGTCGTGCATCGAGCCGATGATGCTCGACAAGCTCGGCAAGGTGAACCGCGAAAACGCGACCGCCGCCGGGCACGGCGATTATGAACGCGTGATGGCGTCGATCGCGCAAGCGCTGTCTCGCGGACCGTACATTCTCGGCGAGAAATTTTCCGCCGCCGATGTCGTCATGGGCTCGACGCTGAATTTCGCAACCATGTTCGGCGCCATTCCGCTTGAAGGCGCGATCAAGACCTATCTCGAACGCATAAAGGCGCGGCCCGCCTTCCAGTCGATGATGGCGAAGAACGGCGAGATGGCGAAAGCGATGGGGTTGTGAGCGGCGCGCATAAAGGCTCGTGTCATTGCGGCCGCGTGACGTTTCGCGCGACCGGCGCACCCAAATTCGTCTCCGCCTGCCACTGCGACAGCTGCCGGCGCACGACCGGCGCCGCTTTTTCGACATGGGTCGGCTTTCCGTCGGAGCGCGTCGAATGGACGGGCGAGAGCCCCGGATTTTACGCAAGCTCCGCGGGGGTCAGACGCGGGTTCTGCAAATCCTGCGGCACGCCCCTGACGTATCAGAGCGAGAAATGGCCCGGCGAGACGCATTTGCTGATCGGCGTGTTCAAGGACCCGTCGCCCTTTGCGCCGCGCAGCGACTTCATGGTTGAAGAGCGCCTCGCCTGGGTGAAACCTGTCGTGGAGAAAAAATGAGCCTTCCCAACAAGTCCGCCGTCGTCACCGGCGTATCGACCGGCATCGGGCGCGCCATCGCAAAGTCGCTGACAGACGCCGGATGGCGCGTCTTCGGCAGCGTGCGCAAGGAGAAGGATGCGCAGGATGCGTCCGCAGCGCTCGGAGCGAATTTCACGCCGCTGATTTTTGATGTGACGGACGAGGCGGGCATCGCGCGCGGCGCGGCGCAGGTGAAAACGGCGCTCGGCGGCGCGACGCTCGGCGCGCTTGTCAACAACGCCGGCGTCGCCGTCGGCGGGCCGGTCGCCTATCTCAACATGGACGACCTCAAACGCCAGATCGATATCAACGTCTACGGGCCGATACGCGTGACGAAGGCTTTCCTGCCGCTGCTCGGAGCCGACAAAGCGCAGAAAGGGCCGCCGGGGCGCATCGTCAACATGAGCTCCGTCGCCGGCAAGATGGCGTCGCCGTTCATGAGCCCTTACGCAATGTCGAAGCACGCGCTGGAGGCGATGTCGGAGAGCTTGCGCCGCGAGCTGACGCCGCATGGGATCGACGTCATCATCGTCGGCCCCGGCGCCATCCGAACGCCGATCTGGGCGAAGGCGGACGATCTCGATTTCGAGCAATACCGGAACACCGAATATTTCGCCGACCTCGAACGCATGAAAGGCATGATGCAGTCCTTCGGCGACCAGGGCCTTGAAGCGGAAGAGGTCGGCGCGCTGGTGCTCGGCATCCTAACCAATCCGAAGCCGAAGACGCGCTATGCGATCCTTAGGAACAAGTTCTCCATGTGGACGCTGCCGAACCTGTTGCCGAAACGCATGGTCGACGCCTTCGTCGCCAAACGCTTCGGATTGAAACCGCGCGCGGCATGAGCGCCGGCGGCTTCAACGCGGTCATTTTCGATTTCGGCGGCGTCTTCACGACCTCGCCTGTCGAAAATTTCGCCGTTTATGAGCGGCGGCATGGCCTTCCCGAGCGCTTCATCGGCGGCGTCATCAAGTCGAACCTGCATGAGGGCGCGTTCGCACGCTTTGAGCGCGGCGAGATTTCGTTTGATGAGTTTGACGCGCTGTTCGCCGCCGAAACGCGGGGCGCCGGCCATGAGATCAGCGGCCGCGACTTCGTTCAGCTCCTCGACGTCGCGCTGAAGCCGGAAATGGTCGAAGCGCTGCGCCGGGTGAAGCGGGCGGGCCTCAAGACCGGCTGCATCACCAACAACTTTGAAGGGCTCGACCCGGTTCGCAGCGAACGCAACGCGAAGGGCGACGGGGCCATCGCCGAAGTATTTGCGCTTTTCGATCACGTCATCGAATCCTCGAAAGCGGGCGTCAGGAAGCCGGAACCGCGCATTTACGAAATGATGCTCGACTTGCTCGCCCTCCCCGCTTCCGCCTGCATTTTCCTCGACGATCTTGGAGTCAACCTGAAGCCGGCGCAGGCGATGGGCATGCGGACGATCAGGGTCCCCTTCGGCGACGTCAGGCCGGCGATCGATGAGCTGGCGGCGACGCTCGAAATCTCCTTCGCCTGACGCTCAAGGCTGCGGCTGCGCGACTTCTTCCGCCGGCTGCGGCGGATCTTCGGAGACAACCTCGCCTGCGCGCGGCTTGAGGTCGCTTTCGAACCGCACCGCGTCGATCGTGAAGCATGCCTCGCCGGGCCCTTTTGGCAATTGCAGCGTGCGTTGCTCATTGGCGGACGAATAGTAATTGCTGACCGTGCGTCGCGCCGGTTCGCCTGCTCCATCGCCTTCCGGCCAGCCGCCTTCAAATGTCGCACAGAGCTCGTAAGTGTCGGCGTCGATAAGACGATAGCGGTAGTCAGCGCCCGTCGACGGATCAAAAGGATAGGGCTCGGCGCATCCGCCGCCGATCGGCTGACGTCCGCCAAGCTCGGTCAATGCGGCGTGCATCGCTGGAAAATCGGCGCGTAGATTTCCGAAGTATGTCAGATGACAGTCAGCAAGGCGCGTCATGGCGACGAGGTTCGTCACGCGTGTTTCGTCGCTGATGCGCTCGCGGGCGGCGGCCGGACTTCTGACCACGCTGAACGCCCAGCCGACCAGCGCGATGACGACGAGCGTCGAGAGGACGGCGAGCGCCTGGCCTGCGAGATCGACGCCGCCAGAAGTGCGTTCCGCCTCGCGCGAGAAGTTCCAGAGGATCGCCGCGGAGATGACGCCGACCACGCAGGCCTTTGCGGCGAAGCGCGTCGTCAGGCCGCCTTCAAGAAACTGATAGACCACCGCGACAAGGTCGCCGATGAGCGCGCCGGCGGCGAAGATCAGCGTCACATAGGTGAGCCAGGCGCGCACGCGGCTGCGCCGGCGGTCGGGATCGCGCCGTTTCTTTGCGGCGAGACGCCAGCCGAGAAAGAGGAATATCGGGTAGCCGACGAGAAGCGAGGCGATCGACCAGCGCAAGCCCGAACTCGCCCATTGATAGCCGTAACTGTTCGCCGTCAGTTCATCCGCGAAATTACGGTCGATCCAGGCGAAGGCGAGACCGCCGACTTGCGTCGCCACCATGCCGAGCAGTGAAAAATAGACGATGAGGAGAAACGCCTCGCGCGCCGAGCCATAGGCCTTGGGCTTCGGCACCGGCGCCGGAAAATCGACATCGGCGAAGGCCCCAAGCGCATCCTCGACCTGATCGGCGGGCCAGCCCGCCTTCTTCAGAACCTCAGCGATGCGCACCCGGCTCTCACCGAGCGCCAGCGCCGACTTTACGAATTCGACCAGGGTCGCCTCAGCCA
>CAZOEB010000093.1:0-13241 GCA_964578685.1 uncultured Caulobacterales bacterium | reverse complement strand
TCTCCAAAACCGAGGGTCGGGGGTTCGAGTCCCTCTGCCCCTGCCATCCGGCGCCCGCGCGCGCTCAAAGCTTTTTGAAGACGGCCGGCGTCGCCGCCCATTTGGAAAATTGATCAGCAAAGCGCCGGGCGTTTTCCGGGGCGTTAACCAACGGCGTTTAAGCGCTTGCCGCGGGGGAACCGCATTCCGAGGCCAGGTTGATGACCAAGACAGCGGCACAATCCCGAGACGCCGATCTCCCTGACTCCGGCGCGCGCCTCATGGCGACGGCGCTTGCCGCTGGCGTCGGGGTCGTCGCGGTCATTTTTTCACTTTTCGCTTATGATTACGACGCCCGGGCGCGCGCGCTGAGGTCGCAAGAAATCGAAAGCCACATGACCGCGGTCGGCAAGACCACGGCATGGGGGCTCGACGCTTGGCTCGACGAACGAATGCATCTCGTCGAAGGGCTCGCAACTGATCTTGGGAATTTGGACGCCGAGGCCGCGCCGATCCGACAGCTCAAAGCTAACGCCTATCAAGGCCGGTTTATTTGGACCTATTTCGGCGAGACGAACGGGCGATATCACATCTGGCCGCTCGATGACGCGCTGCCGGCGGACTACGATCCCCGAACGCGGCCATGGTATCTCGCGGCGCTCCTGAAGGGCGCCGCCACGCTGACCGAGCCTTACCGCGATATCACGACGAATGTAGAGACGATCACCGCGTCCGCGCCGGTCTACCGGTCGGGCGTGCTGGCGGGCGTCGTCGGGGCCGACTTCTCGACCGAGGAGCTGAACGGCGTCTTGGCGCAGACGACGCTCGGCGGCCTTGGCTATGTGTTTCTTACCGCGCCAGACGGTCGCGTCCTCTCTCATCCCGACGCATCGGCGGTCGGCAAAAGGATTTCAGACCTCTTTGATGCCCCAGCGCTTCGCGCCGAGGAATCAGTTCAGACGGCCGTTATCGGCGGCGCCCGTAAGATGATTACCTTCGTACCTGCGAGCGATAATCCGACGATCGACTGGCGGCTCGCTGTTGTCGTCGATCACGACGCCGCCTTTGCCGGGCTTGCCGAATTTAGGCGCTCAGCGGCGCTTGCAACGCTCGCCGCAATGGCGCTGACGGTCATCATCCTGGGCTTTGTCATCCATCGCATTCTCGTTCGCCCGCTTCTTCGTGCGCGGCGAGAGGCGGACGCTGCGAACGCTGCGAAGTCGGAATTTCTCGCGTCGATGAGTCATGAAATCCGGACGCCGATGAACGGCGTTCTCGGCATGGCTGAAGTGCTCCTCAACACGGATCTCGACCAGCGCCAGCGGGAATTGACGTCGATCATCGTGTCGTCGGGCGCGGCGCTGATGACGGTCATCAACGACATTCTTGATTTCTCAAAAATGGAGGCGGGAAAGCTCACGCTTAGCCCTCGGCCGTTCAATTTGCGCCAGATGGTATACGAGGTCGCCACGCTGATGCAGGCGCGCGCCTTGGAAAAGGACCTTGAGCTGATTGTCCGCTACGCGCCCAATCTGCCGGAGGGCGTTGTCGCGGACGAAGCCCGGTTGCGCCAGGTCCTGGGAAATCTGATCGGCAACGCCGTCAAGTTCACGGACAACGGCTACATCATGATCGACATCTCCGGCGAACGGAATGGCGACAAAGTCGAACTTAATCTCAGCATCATCGATACCGGGATCGGCATTCGCAATGAAGACATCCCTCGCATGTTCGAGAAATTCGAGCAGGCGGACGCTTCCAGCACCAGGCGTTTCGGCGGGACGGGGCTTGGCCTTGCGATCTGCAAAAACATTGTCGGCATCATGGGCGGCGAGATCGGCGCCGACAGCGAATACGGCAAGGGATCGCGCTTCTGGTTCAAGCTGACCTTGCCGGTCGATGATCGCATCAGGTCGATGCCGCGGGTCACCTCGGCGACTTTCGAAGGCGCGCGAATGCTTGCCGTCGACGATAACGCCGTGAACCGGCGGGTCATCGAGGAGCTTGCGGAGGGCTGGGGCCTGCGGGCGACCGTCGTCAGCGACGGCGGGCAAGCGTTCGACGCCCTTGAGGCGTCAGTTGCGGAAAGCGACCGCTACCACGTCATCCTCATGGACTATCAGATGCCGCACGAGGACGGGGCCAGCCTCACGGCGCGCATCCAGCGCGATCAGAGGTTCGCGCAAATCCCGGTCGTCATGCTGTCATCCGTCGATTGTCCGAAGTCCGAAGATTCAGCCGTCGCAGGGCGCTTCGTGACGTCTCTCGCAAAGCCCGTTCGTCCTTCGCAACTGATGGATATTCTGGCGCGGCTTCTTGCGGAGGATGCTTCAAGATCGATCACGCGCGTCGTCGAAGCGCAGAAAATCATCGAAGAGACGGCGGCGCAACGGCCCAACGACACGCGCCCAAAACTCCTGATCGCCGAAGATAATGTGGTCAATCAGCTAGTGGTGACAAATCTCATCTCCAGCCGCGATTACGAAGTCATCATCGCGGAGAATGGACGGAAGGCGGTGGAGCTTTTCGTGCAGCATCGTCCGGCGGCGATCCTGATGGACCTTTCAATGCCGGAGCTTGATGGATACGAAGCGACACGCCAGATTCGCCAGATTGAAACGGAGCGCGGCTTTCAGCGCACGCCGATCATCGCTGCGACCGCGCATGTCCTCGAAGAAGACCGCGACCGTTGCCGGCTTGCGGGCATGAATGACTTCATTCCGAAGCCGATCCGCAAGCCGCAGCTCGACCAGACGCTGCAGAAGTGGGTCGAGGACGCGATCGCCTGGGGCGAAGCCGCCTCTGCGTGATCACATCAGCTCTGGCGTGACTGGAGCCGGGCCTCGATCGCCGCAAAGCGGCCGAGCTCAGCTCCAGTAAGCACGCCGTTGCGGTCAAGGTCGGCGGCCGTCAGCGATTCCAGCCGCATTGCGACGAATTCCTCACTCGACATGCGTCGATCGACGCCGGCAAAGAGAGCGTAATCACGGTCCGCGGATGATTCGATTCTTGCGCGCTCGGTCGAACTCCACGCGTCTGCGCGGGGCAGCGCGGCCGTTCTGACTCCGCCGGCGTACTCGACGGGGACAAATCCGTTCAGTCGTGCGAGCTCCGCCGAGACGACCGCGAGCGTCAGGAATTCTTCCTGGGAAAGATTTCCGTCATTATCGAGATCGGCGCGGCTGAAAACTGATTTGGCCGTTGCGGCGACGGTCGCCGCTTCAAGCTGCGTCGCCGGCGCCCCATAGGCTGGCCGCGTTTCAACAGAGGCGGCGTGAACCAGCCCGGCGCCGCCCGCCAGCAGGGCCGCAAAGCCTGGCAGAACCAGAAACGGAAATCTTGCTTTCGTCATGTCGCTTCTCCCTGTCGGAATGATCCCGAAATAGGGGGCAAGCTTGTCCGATCGCGGGATGAAACCGGGGAATTGTCAGGGCGAATTCGGCGTAACGGCGCCAAGCCGGCGCAAATCGCCGCCAAATGTGGCGAGCACGCCTTATTCCGCCGGGGCCGGCGCCCGCTCGGCCTCGACCCGCGCGAACCGCTCTTTGATTTCGGCTGAGGTAAGTCTTGACCCGTCCGGGGACCAGCCCGGCGGACCTAGCGTGTAGCCGATGACCTCGCGCGACGACCGCGCAGAGAGCAAGTCCCTGCCGAGGTTGATCCATTCATTGAAAGCGATGACGAACGGATTGAAGGAACCGAGATTCTTGATGATGCCGTAGCGTGGTTTCTCGGCGGCGTCCTCCGGCGTGAAGGTTCCGAACATTCGGTCCCATAGCATGAAGACGCCCGCATAATTGGCGTCCAGATAGCGGGGATTGGTTGCGTGATGCACGCGGTGGTGGCTCGGCGTATTGAACAGCCATTCGAACCAGCGCGGCATCTTGTCGATCATTTCCGTGTGGATCCAGAACTGGTAGATCAGATTGATCCCGAAGGCGAAGACGATCATCGCTGGGTGAAATCCGATCAAAACGAGCGGCGTCGTGAAGATCGCGCCGTTGATCAATCCGCCGGTCCAGGTCTGCCGGAGCGCCGTCGTCAAGTTATAATGCTGCGACGAATGATGGACGACATGAGTCGCCCAGAAGAGCCTGCGCTCGTGGGCGATGCGATGCAGCCAGTAGTAGCGGAAATCGTCAAGCACGAAGCAGAGCAGGATCGCCCACCACGCGTTTGGGATGTCGAACAGACGGTACTGATAGACCCACGTCCACAGCGCCGCGAGGAGAAACTTCGAGCCAAGAAGCGGCGCGATCTGGTTGCCGAACCCCATCAGCAGGCTCGCCGCCGCGTCGCGCGTTTCGTAACGGCCGCGCCCCGTCACCTTCCATGCCGCGATCTCGGCGATAATGGACAGGATGAACAGCGGAACGGCGAGCGTGACAACGTCGGGGAAAGTCATGCCGGGATCATACTCCCCCGCTCCGGAGCCGCAAAAGCCAAACCTCAGCGGCCTTCTCATCCGGCGCCGCGACCCGCACCGCGCGCCGGGAGGGCTCGTGCAGCAGGAACATGAGCGCTGAACCTTCCCTTCTGACGGTTGCGCCCGCACGCCTAAGGCGGCGGGTGGCGAAATCATCGCCCATCGCGAAGACGAGGCCAATCTCGGTCCCGTCCGCCGACAGCGCTGCGGCGGCTTTTCCGTCGGCGCCGACCAGCCATTGCGCAGGCTTGAAGTCTGGCTCGTCGAAACCGAGCCGGTCGGCGGCCGCCGCCTCGGTCACGCGGGCTGACCGTAAGGCGCCGAGCACATAGCTGAGCCCGACCAGGAGGCCGACGCCCGCCAGGGAAAACCCGAGCTTGATAAGCAGCTCTGTCGGCAAGTGCGGCTGCTTCGCTCAGCCCGGAATTTCGGACTCGGCGAAGAAATAAGCGATCTCCTGCCGCGCCGTTTCCGGGGCGTCCGATCCGTGAACGGAATTCTCGCCGATCGACTCGGCGAATTCGGCGCGGATAGTGCCGGGCGCGGCCTTTTTAGGATCCGTCGCTCCCATGATCTCGCGGTTGCGCGCAACAGCGTTTTCGCCTTCGAGAACCTGCACGACCACCGGGCCTGAAATCATGAAATCAACGAGCTCGCCGAAGAAGGGGCGTTCCTTGTGAACCGCATAAAATCCTTCGGCCTGCTCGCGGGTCATGCGGATGCGCTTCGACGCGACGACGCGCAGCCCGCCTTCCTCGAACTTGGATATGATCCTCCCGGTGAGGTTCCGGCGGGTCGCATCCGGTTTAATGATCGAAAAGGTGCGCTCGCGCGCCATGGGTCGCTCCTTGACTTGGCTCTTTGGCTGAATTTGGCGGGTTCCCTATCAACAGCTTCGCGCCCCGGCAAGCGGGCGATTGCGCGCGCGGAGGCCTCCGGATAAGCCCCGCGGCCATGCTGCAGATCAACGACCTGACCTATCGGATTGAGGGCCGCCCGCTGTTCGAGCAGGCGACGGCCGCCATTTCCGAGGGGTGGAAGGTCGGTTTCGTGGGCCGAAACGGAGCGGGCAAGTCGACGCTTCTCCGGCTGATAAGGGGTGAAGCGCACGCCGATGACGGGATCGTGGCGGTCAATCCGCGATGGCGCATCGGCGGCGTTGCGCAGGAAGCGCCGGCCTCTTCGGCCTCGCTGATCGAGATTGTTCTCGGCTTCGACAGCGAGCGCGCAGCTTTGATCGGCGAACTTGATCATGCGGCCGATCCGGCCCGGATCAGCGAAATTCACCTGCGGCTCGCCGACATCGGCGCGCATTCGGCGGAGGCGAGGGCGGGAGCGATTCTTTCCGGGCTCGGATTTTCGGCGGCTGACCAGAAACGCCCGGCTTCCGATTTCTCGGGCGGATGGCGCATGCGCGTTGCGCTCGCGGGCGTCCTTTTCTCCGCGCCCGATCTCCTGCTGCTCGACGAACCGACAAACTATCTCGATCTCGAAGGAACCATCTGGCTTGAGAGCTTCATCAAGCGATATCCGAACACGGCGGTGATCGTCAGCCATGATCGCGATTTTCTCAATCGCACCGTCACGCACATCCTCGCGCTTGAAAACCGCAAACTCGCCGTATCGGCGGGCGATTACGACACTTACGAGCGAAGGCGCATCGAGGCGCGCGCCAACGCCATGGCCTTCCGCGCAAAGCAGGAAGCGCAGCGCCGGCATATGCAGGCTTTCATCGACCGGTTCCGCGCGAAAGCTTCGAAAGCGAAACAGGCCCAAAGCCGCATCAAGGCGCTTGAAAAAATGCAGCTTGTCGCCGAGCCGGTCGAGGAACGCTCCGTTCCGTTCAGTTTCAGGAACCCGGCCCCGATGGCGCCGCCGATCGTCAGGCTCGCGGACGCGGACCTCGGCTATCTCGAGGGTGAGCCCGTACTGCGAAAGGTGAACCTGCGCATCGACAGCGACGACCGCATCGCCGTGCTTGGTCCAAACGGCGAAGGAAAATCGACGCTCGTGAAGTCGATCGCAGGCCGCCTTGCGCCTCTTGGGGGCGACGTGCTCAAGCACAAGAAACTCGACATCGCCTATTTCGCCCAGCACCAGCTCGACGAACTCGTCGCGAGCGAAACGCCGCTCCATCATGTCCGCCGCCTGCTGCCCGATGCGACGGAAGCGCAGGCGCGGGGGGCTACAGCGGCGCTCGGCTTCGGCGCTGAAAAGGCCGACACCAAGGTTCAGAATCTGTCGGGCGGGGAAAAGGCGCGGCTGCTGCTGGGCCTCATCACATATCACGGCCCGCACCTCATCATTCTCGACGAACCGACAAACCACCTCGACATCGATGCGCGCGCCAATCTCTCTGAGGCGCTGAACGACTTTGAAGGCGCGGTCATCCTCATCACGCACGACGCGCATCTGGCGGCCGCGGTCGCTGACCGGTTGTGGCTGGTGAAAGACGGGGCCGTGAAACCCTTTGACGGCGACCTCGACGACTATCGCGCCCTGGTGCTCGATGCGTCGAAGTCCGACCGCGCCGATACGGCGCGATCCGACGCCAAGGACGATCGCCGCGCCAGAGCGCGGCAGGCCAAAGCCCGCTCGCGGGAAGCCGTGGCGCCGCTTCGGAAAGAGGCGGAGGCCGCCGAAGCGCGCGTAGAAGAATTGAGCGCGATCCTCCCGCGCCTTGATGCGGCCCTCGCCGAACCGGGCCTTTACGATCGTAATCCGGCGCGCGCCATCAAGCTCCAAAAGGAACGCGCAGCCCTCGTCGACGCGATCGCCGACGCCGAGAATCATTGGCTCGAGAAACTCGCCGAGATTGAGGCGGCCGAAGCGGCGAATTAAACCGCCATGCTCTCGCCTTGGCGCGTGCTTTGCGGCATGAACGCAGGAGCCAGGGAAACAACGCCGATGAAGCCGCCCGCCGACTGCCGGACGATGGACGACGTCCGGACCGAGATCGACCGCATCGACCGCACGCTGATCGATGCGCTCGCCGAGCGCTGGACCTATGTCGATCGTATCTGGGCGATCAAACGCGCAGAGGCGACGCAAGCCAACGTGCCCTGGCGGAACCGCGCCGTTATCGAAAAGGTTCGCGCCCGCGCGGCGGAGCGCGGCCTGCCGCCGGAAATGGCGGAAGCCCTTTGGCGCCAGATCATCGGCTGGGGCGTGCAATACCAGGAGGAGCGGCTGCGCGACCAGTAAGCGCTGCTTCTTCCTGTTTCGCGCGCGGTCCGCGCCCGCTACCGTCTCGCCATGTCCGACGTTTCGACCGACATCAATCCGACCATCGGGGCCATGCTGCGCTCGGCGCGGGATTTCCTCGCGCATGAGCATTCGCTGTTTCGGACGCTCGCGCTGCAGCCGGTGCTGATCGGCCGCGGCCAGGCGACTTTTGCGCTGACCTTGCCGCCCGCCTTCGCCGGCTGTGACGGCTACATCCATGGCGGGCTTTGCACGATCGTCCTCGATTCGATCTTCGGGCTGACTGTCTTCACGGCCATGGAACAGGTGAAGCCGATCGCCACGATCAATTTGCGTACGGATTACCTCGGGCGCGCCAAGCCCGGCGCGCGCGTCCGCTGCGCCGCCATTTGCGAGGCGGTCGACGACGACGTCGCCTATGTCTCGGGAAAGCTCACCTTTGAGGAAGGCGGCGGCCTGATCGCCGTCGCCAGCGGCGCCTTCATGATCGGCACCAAAGGGCCGATGAAGGGGATGCGCGTATGACAGGCGCCGCGCCGATCGCTGAATGGCTCGGATTTTCATCGGAGGAAACCGGCGATGATCGGCTCTACCGTCTCGCCTTCAACGAAACCCATATTGGCAACCCGGCCATTCGCGCGCTGCATGGCGGCGTGATCGCCGCTTTTCTCGAACTTGCGATGCAGTCGGAACTCCGGGCGAACGGCCGCACGCCCGAAGCGACCGTCAATGTGACGATCGACTACGTCGCCTCTTCGCGCGCCGAAAACATGACGGCGCGCGTCAAGGTGATTCGGATCGGGCGACGTCTTGCGTTCATGGAGGCGGAGGGCCGCCAGGCGGACGGCTCCCGGCTTGTGGCGGTTGCGCGGGCGTGCTTGAGACTTTCGTGACCTGATCCAACGTGTCGTGCAGAACCTGTCGGCTTCGCGGCTTCCGGAGCGTTTCCCTTGACTGATTGGTATTCGATCGCCGGCGGGCTTTTCCTGCTCACCATCGGCGCTGAAGTTCTCATCCGCGGTTCGACGGCGCTTGCCCGGCAATTCGGCGTTTCGGAGCTTCTGATCGGCCTCACTCTGGTCGGCTTCGGCACGTCGACGCCGGAGCTGGTGTCGAGCGTTCAAGCGGCGCTTGTCGGATCGCCGGGCGTCGCCGTCGGCAACGTCGTCGGATCGAACATCGCCAACATCTTGCTCATTCTGGGGCTTTCCGCCGCGATCGCGCCGTTCGCCGTCGATCAGAAGGCTTTCCGGCGCGACGGTTTCGTCTGCCTCGCCGCGACGCTGGCGGTGATCGGGGTCTCGATGACGGGAGAGTTCGGGCGGATCGCCGGCTTCGCATTTCTTGCGGCGATCACGATTTACATCGTCTACGCATTCTTGAGCGAACGCAGTCATCCGCAATCGCCGTTGACGGAACAGCATCTTGAGGAAGCTGCGAAGGTTCAGGGACCAAAGGCGGTCTGGCTCGACATCTTGATGGCGGCGGGCGGTCTCGCCCTCCTCGTCTTCGGCGCGAAGTTTCTGGTGACCGGTTCGATCAGTATTGCAGCCGATCTCGGCGTTTCGGAAACGATCATCGGCCTGACGGTCGTGGCGATCGGCACTTCGCTTCCTGAACTCGTCACTTCGATCATGGCGGCCGTACGGGGCAAGTCCGGATTGGCGCTCGGCAATGTCGTCGGGTCGAACATCTATAATCTGTTGGGCATTCTCGGCTTCACCGCCGCCATTCATCCGGTCGCCGCGCCGAAAGAAATCGTCGCGTTCGATAATTGGGTGATGCTGGGCGCGACCTTGCTGATGATGATTTTCGTCATGAGCGGCAAACGCCTGTCGCGCGCGGAGGGCGTGCTGCTCGCCGTGTGCTACGCGCTCTATGTCGGATGGCTTGTCGCCAAGGCGTAAAGAGAAGGGCCCCTCTGAAGGGGCCCGAAGGTACGCGACTGAGCGGTGCAAGATACGCAACAGATTTATTCTTTTCTGAACGCAGGCGGGCGCCCCCTCGCGCCCGTTACAGGGATCCCATCAGCGCAACAGGATCGATGGCTTTGAGGTTCTGACGGATTTCGAAGTGAAGCTGCGGCTCGCTCGCCGAGCCGGTCTGGCCGACCTTCGCGATGACCTGCCCCTTGCGCACGCGGTCGCCCTTTTTCACGAGCATCGCGTCGTTGTGCGCATAGGCGGTGACGAAGCCGTCGTCATGCTTGATGAGAAGCAGATTGCCGTACCCTTCAAGCTCGCTGCCGCGATAGACGACTTCGCCGTCGGCCGCCGCACGCACGGGCGTGCCGACGGGCGCGGCGATGTTGACGCCGTCATTGCGCTTGCCGGCGTCGCTGAGCCCGAAGGATCCGATGACGCGTCCCTGCACCGGCCAGTCGAAGAGGGCGCCCGGCTTGGTCGAAGCCGACCCGTAAGATACGTTGCGCGCAAGATCGCCGACATCGGCGTCCGGCGCGCGGGGGCCCGCGGCGACAGCGCCGGCGCCGCCTGGGATTTTCAGCGTCTGGCCGACGCGCAAGGAATAGGGCCGCCCAAGCGAATTCGCCTGCGCGATCGCGTCGACCGAAGCGCCGGTCGCGCGCGAGATTGAATAGAGCGTGTCGCCCGACCGCACGACATGCGCGGTCTCGCGGGGCGGCGCCGCAGCAGGGGCGGCGGCGCGCGACGGGGGCACTGAATTGGCGGGCACACGGACGATCTGGCCGATCTCGAGGCCGTAGGGCGGCGACAGCCGATTGAGGGAAATGATCGCCTGCGGCGTCGCGCCGGCGCGCCGCGCGATGGCGTAAACGGTGTCGCCCGGCTGCACGGTCACTTGCCCCGGAAGTTCGGCCGCGGGTTCGTAGGGGTCGATGTTGTTCTGCGCGATGTAGGTCGGCCGGATCGCCGAGCCGCGTTCTTCCCGCCAGCTTTCGCTCACCGGCGTCAAAGGCGCCGGCCCCGTCGCGACCGCAGGCTCGATGACGATGCCGTCGAGCGCCGGCGTGTAGGTGGAGGCGCCGTAAGCGGGCGCGCTGTAATTCGAGTAGACAGTGCGCGGCGCCGCCGCTTCAGCGCGCGAATTGTAAATGCGCGCGGTTTGCTGGTGCGGCTGGGTCCCGTAAACTACGGGCGCGCGGTGCGAGGTGCCGCATGCGGCGAGCGACGCCGTCGCCAGCAAGATCGCCGTCAAATGCCCGAGCTCGGCCTGTTTCATGGCCATTTCCTCGCCGCCCTTTCAGATATCGGTAACCTTTCCCGCGGTTCGGTTAACAAGGCGTTAATCAACGCCATCTGCAGCGCCGTCGCAAGTCTCACGCCGACGGGCTGCCGAAGGCCGCTGCGAGCCGCCTGAGGCTGTCTTCATGCGTCAGCGCAAGATGCAGCGGCGTGATCGAGATGCGCCCGTCATAAATCGCGCGCAGGTCGACGCCCTCGGGCGGATTGGAGAGCGCGCCCTCATAGCCGTACCAGTAATAGCTGAAGCCGCGCAGGTCCTTGCGCTCCTCGATGAAGAGCTTGAAGTCGTCGCGATGGCCCTGCCGCGTCACCTCGACGCCGGCGACGGCGTCCGGCTCGCGGTCGGGAAAATTGACGTTGACGACGACGTCCGCGGGCCACCCGGTTTCGATCAGCTTACGGATGATGGCCGGCGCATGCGCCTCCGGCGTCGCCCAGCGCGCCTTGTCCCGCTGGAAGCGCGCGAGCGACAGCGCGATCGACGGAATGCCGAGGCTCATCCCCTGAAAGGCGCCGGCGATCGTGCCGGAGACCGTCACGTCCTCGGCGAGGTTCTGGCCGTTATTGACGCCGGAAAGCACGAGATCGGGCCGCCGGTCCATCAGCTTGTGCACGGCCATCATCACCGCGTCCGAAGGCGTGCCGGACACGGAAAAACGTCGTGGATCGTACTCCCGCACGCGGATGGGGTTTGCGAGCGTCAGCGCCCGCGCCGCGCCCGACTGCTCCTCATGCGGCGCGACGACCCAGACGTCGTCCGACAAGGCGCGGGCGATCGTGACGAGGCTTTCGAGCCCCCGCGCGTGAATGCCGTCGTCGTTCGTGCAGAGGATACGCATCAGACGGCCTCTCCGCCGTCACCCCGGACGGCGAAGCCGATCCGGGGGCCATGCATACGCGCGCGGCCATGGATCCCGGGTTCGTCGCTGCGCGACGCCCCGGGATGACGGAAATTCTTCTTGCTGGCCGTATTCACTTACCGATCACCGTCATTCCGCCCATATACCCTTGCAGCGCCGCCGGCACGGCGACGGAGCCGTCCGCCTGCTGATAGTTCTCAAGGATCGCCACCAGCGTCCGGCCGACCGCAAGGCCGGAGCCGTTGAGGGTGTGCACGAACTCGGCGCCCTTTTCGCCCTTTTTCCGCCAGCGCGCTTTCATCCGCCGCGCCTGGAAGTCGCCGCAGTTGGAGCACGAGGAAATCTCGCGATAGCGGTTCTGGCCGGGGAGCCAGACCTCGATGTCGTAAGTCTTACGCGACGCAAAGCCCATGTCGCCCGTGCACAGCGCCATGGTGCGGAACGGCAGCTCCAGCTTCTTGAGGATCGCCTCGGCGCAGGACGTCATGCGCTCGTGCTCCTCGACGGATTTATCCGGCGTCGTGATCGAGACAAGCTCGACCTTGGAAAACTGGTGCATGCGGATCATGCCGCGCGTGTCCTTGCCGGCGGCGCCCGCCTCCGACCGGAAGCACGGCGTCCACGCGGTGTAGCGTCGGGGCAGATAATCATCATCGACGATGCAATCGGCGACGATGTTCGAAAGCGTCACTTCCGCGGTCGAGGTGAGCCAGTAACCGTTCGTCGTCCGGAACAGGTCTTCCTCGAATTTCGGCAACTGGCCGACCCCAAACGGCGCCATGTCGCGGACCAGCGCCGGCGGCGAAACCTCCGTGTACCCGAACTCCGCCGTATGGGTGTCGAGCATCAGGTTCGCGATCGCGCGTTCAAGCCGCGCGAGCGCGCCGGAGAGGATGACGAAGCGTGCGCCGGACATCTTCGCGGCGGTTTCGAAATCCATCAGCCCCAACGCCTCGCCGATGTCGAAATGCTCTTTGGCGTTGTTGATCCGGTTCGGCTCGCCCCATGTGCGCATTTCGACATTGCCGCTCTCGTCGGCGCCGTCCGGAACGTCCGCCGCGGGGAGGTTCGGCAGCGCGGCGAGAATGTCGTCGAGCGCCTTTTTCGCCGCCGCTTCCTCGGCTTCAAGGCGCGGCATCTCCTGCTTCACCGCCTCGACCTCGGCCATGAGGCGCGCGGCCTCCGTCTCGTCCTTCTTCGCCTTGGCGGCGCCGATCGCCTTCGAGGCGGCGTTGCGTTTCGTCTGCAGGTCCTGCAGCTGCGAGGTCAGCCCGCGCGCCTTTTCATCGAGCGCCAGGATCTCGGCCGCGCGAGGGGCGAGCCCCCGGCGCTTGAGCCCGGCGTCAAAAGCGGCGGCGTTTTCGCGAATAAATCGAATGTCATGCATGGCGGCGACGTATAGCGGGCGTTCGTGGGGGTGCAAGGAAGGGAGAGGTGAATGGTCAATGGTGAATAGTGAATAGGGCGTCGTGCGTCGGGAATTGCGAGCGCCGCCTCTCTCCCCGCCGCCAATTCCCGATTGACCATTCACCATTCACCATTCACCAC
>CAZOEB010000092.1:7663-13272 GCA_964578685.1 uncultured Caulobacterales bacterium | reverse complement strand
GGTGCGCCATTCGCATAGATTACGTGGCGGCGCGAATGCGTCTAAACGGGCCTCATGACCGCTGCGACGCCTGACGCCGTTGAGGGGAACTGGGTCGACCGCTATGCGCCCGGCGCGTGGCGCCCTTATCTGCGCCTGATGCGGGCCGACCGCCCCGTGGGGACGTGGCTTCTCCTCATCCCTTGCTGGCAGGGCCTCGCGCTTGGGTCGATCGTCGCGCCGCCGGCGATGATGACGCTGTTCTGGCACGCGGCTCTGTTCGCTGTCGGGTCGTTCGTGATGCGCGGGGCAGGGTGCGCCTATAACGACATCGCCGACCGCGACTTCGATGCGCGAGTCGCGCGGACGGCCTTGCGGCCGATTCCGTCGGGGCAGATCAGCGTGCGTCAGGCGTGGGCGTTTCTTGTCGTTCTGTCGCTCATCGGTCTTGGCGTGCTGGTGCAGTTCAACCTTACGACGATCCTTCTCGGGATCGCGTCGCTGGCGCTTGTCGCGGCCTATCCCTTCATGAAGCGCGTCACGTGGTGGCCTCAGGCCTGGCTCGGGCTCACTTTCAACTGGGGCGCCCTCATGGGATATTCCTCCGTGACCGGAGAAATCGGTGCGCCGGCGCTCCTCCTCTACGCCTCCGGCGTCGCGTGGACGCTCGGTTACGACACGATCTACGCCCATCAGGACAAGGAGGACGACGCGCTCATCGGCGTCAAATCCTCGGCGCGCCGGCTGGGCGCCAAGACGAAGCCGGCGCTCATCGGCTTTTACGCGGCGGCGCTCGTCCTCGCCGCCCTTGCCTATCTCCTCAGCGGGGCGCCGCCGGCGGGCCTTTTCCTCTTCGTGGTCGCGGCGGCGCATCTGCGCTGGCAGATCAAGGCGGCGGACATTAACGATGCCGAGAGCTGCCTCAGGGTCTTCCGGTCCAACCGGGACGCCGGCCTTCTCATCCTCGCGCCCTTTTTATTGGCGGCGGTCCTTGCGCGGGTCTAACGAGCGCTCACCTTGAGAAGCGGAAGGCGGCTCATGAAACTCGATCGCAGAACTCTCTTTCTCGGCGCGGCCGGCGTCGCCGCCGCGCTCTCACCCGCGGCGAAAGCAAAGGACGTGAAACCAGACCCGTCGACGATCCCCGACTATGACAAGTGGCAGCTTTCCGACCGTGAATGGAAAGAGCGCCTGAAGGACAAGGGCGAGGCTTACGCCGTGCTTCGGCGCGAGGCGACCGAGCGGCCCTGGACGAGCCCCCTCAACGAGGAAAAGCGCGAGGGCGTCTTCGCCTGCGCGGGTTGCGGCTACGATCTCTTCCGGTCGGACCAGAAATTCGATTCCGGAACGGGGTGGCCGTCCTTCTTCGACGTCCTTCCGAACGCGATCGGCACGAAGACGGACTGGAAACTCATCGTGGCGCGCACCGAATATCACTGCGCGCGCTGCGGCGGGCATCAGGGGCATGTCTTCGACGACGGCCCGGCGCCGACGGGCCTGCGTTATTGCAACAATGGCGTCGCGCTGGTCTTCAAGCCGGCCTGATTTCGCCGTCGAGAATGGCGCTGAGGCCTTCCCGGTAGGTCGGGTAGAGAAGGCTGACGCCGAGCGCTCGCTTCATCAGCGCGTTCGAAACCCGCTTGTTGTCGGCGTAGAAGCTCCGCGCCATCTCGGAAAGCTGCGCATCCTCGATCGGAATCAGCGGCGGTGATGGAACGTCGAGGAGCCGGCAGGCGTATTCGATGACGTCCTGCGGCGGCGCCGGCTCGTCGTCGGCGAGATTGAAAAGCGCGCCCGCTTCCGGCCGGTCAAGGCTCGCCGCGACGGCGGCGGCGATGTCCTCGACATGCATCCGGCTGAAGACCTGCCCCGCCTTGTAGATGCGCTGCGCGCGCCCTGACCGCACCTGATCGATCGCGGAGCGGCCCGGGCCGTAAATGCCGGGCAGGCGGAAGATGACGAGCCTATGGCCCTTTTCTTCGGCGAAGGCGCGCCAGGCGTTTTCGGCGGCGATGCGCGCGCGCCCGCGCGGCGACGTCGCGAGGAGCGGCGAGGTTTCATCGACCTCGGCGCCGCGATGATCGCCATAGACGCCGTTCGTCGACAGATACCCGATCCATAAGGGGGACGCCTTCGTCATTGCAGCCCGCGTCGCGGCGAGCGCGGGACAGCCGCCCTCGCCGGGCGGGGTCGAAACGAGGATTGCGTCGACGCCCTCGAAAGCGCCGGCGCTGAGGTCGCCGCCCGTCCACGCCGCCGGCTCGGCGCCGTCGGCGGCGATCTCGGCGCGCTGTTCGGCGCGGCGAAAAGTGGCGGCGAGGGCTCGGCCGCGCGCGGCGAGGCGACGCGCCAGCGCCCTGGCGACGAAACCGTAACCGAGGAAAAGAATCCGTTGCTCGCGCATTCCTGAACGCGTTCCCTTTTCCTTGCGACGTTGGCCTTGACGGCGCCGCAATTCAAGCTTTCGAAAGAGGTGATGCGCGAAGATCGCGCTCGCCAGCCTGTCAGGAGCCTACCGATGCATCGGCTCTTCGTCGCCATCGCGCCGCCGCCCCCCGTCATCGACGCGCTGGTCGATCTGCAGACGGGAATGCGCGGGGCGCGCTGGATCCCGGACGATAATTTCCACCTGACGCTCGCCTTCATCGGCGAGACCGACCGCCATGGCCTCGCAGAGGCGGCTTCCGCGCTTTCAGGGGTCGCCGCGCCCGCCTTCGACCTGAAGCTTTCGGGCTGCGGCTATTTCGGCGACCGCAAGCCGCGCGCGCTCTGGGCGGGAGCGACGGCGACGCCGGCGCTGTCGCATCTGCAGTCGAAGGTCGACGTCGCGCTCCGCCGCGCCGGCTTTCTCGATGAAAAGCGAAAGTTCATTCCGCATGTGACGCTCGCCTACCTTCACGGCGCGGCCAAGGAGGACGCCGAGCTCTTTTGCGCCGTACACGGACTGTTCGCGGCGGGGCCGTTCCCGGTCGACGAGTTCCACCTCTTCGAATCGCATCTCGGATCGGAGGCGGCGCATTACGAGGTCGTGTCGACCTATTCGCTTTCCTCGATGTGATCGAGGAGGGCGTCGGCCCCCTGTTCGATGAGGTCGAGAACGTCCTCAAAACCCTTGTCGCCCCCGTAATAGGGGTCGGGCGTCTCGCGAACCCTGGTGTCGGCGAAATCGAGGAACAGGCGGATGTCGCATTCGCGGTTCGGCGGCGCCATGGCGAGAAGGTCCCCCTGGTTCCGGAGGTCCATCGCGAGCAGCATGTCGAAACTGTAGAAGTCGGCGAACTCGACCTGGCGCGCGCGGTGATGGCTGAGCCGATAGCCGCGCCTTTGGGCGGCGCGGATCATCCGCGCGTCGGCGGGATCGCCCTGATGCCAGCCGCCGGTGCCGGCCGATTGAATGACGAGATCGAGCCCGCGCCCGGCCGCCTTGGCGCGCAAAACCGCCTCCGCCGCGGGCGAGCGGCAGATGTTCCCGAGACAGACGAAAAGGATGCGCTTCATGGCGAGGTCTCTTTTATGTGACGGCGGGCGGCATTGGCAAAGGCGCGGCTCCGGATAGACTGGAACCGGCCGACACCGGAGATCTCCATGCAGTACACCACGTCCGACATCGCCGTCGCGGCGATCGACCAGATGTTTCGCGCGCTTCAGGGCATGCTCGACAAAGCGCAGGCGCACGCCAAATCGACCGGCGTTGAGGAGGCGGTCTATACGAGCTGGCGGCTCGCGCCCGACATGTTCACCATGGCGCGGCAGGTGCAGATCGCCTGCGATATCGCAGTTCGCGGCCTGACGCGCCTTTCGGGCGGCGAGCCGCCGTCTTTCCCGGACACCGAGACGACGTTCGCGCAGTTGAAGGAGAGGGTCGCAAAGGCCCACGCCCACATCAAGGATCTCGACCGCGCAAAGATCGACGCGGCGCCTGAAGGCGACATCACCGTGCCGATGCGCGATCAGGCGATGACGATGAAGCGGCGCCAGTTCCTGCAGAATTTCATTCTGCCGAACGTCTATTTCCACGTCACCGCCGCCTATCTCAATCTGCGAAACGCCGGCGTGCCGCTCGGCAAGAGCGATTTCCTCGCGCGGTGACGGCGCGCCCGCGCATCGTCATCCTCACCGGCGCCGGGGTCTCGGCCGACTCCGGCGTTTCGACCTTTCGCGACGCTGACGGCGTCTGGGCGAAGCATGACTGGCGCGACGTGGCGACGCCCGAGGGCTTCGCCGCCGATCCGGCGCGCGTCCATTCCTTTTACAATGCGCGGCGCGAGGGTCTCAAAACCGTCGCGCCGAATGCGGCGCATGTCGCGCTCGCAAGGCTTGAGGCGGCGCTCGGCGAGGCGCTGACGCTCGTCACGCAGAATGTCGACGACCTCCATGAGCGCGCGGGCTCGACGCGCGTCCTGCATATGCACGGAGAGCTTTTGAAGGCGCGCTGCACGCTTTGCGGCGCGGTTCACCGCTGGGCGGGGCCCCTGTCGCTCGCGACGCGCTGCCCCGACTGCAAGGGCGACGGCGGCATGCGCCCCGACGTCGTCTGGTTCGGCGAGATCCCGCGCTTCATGGACGAGATCGCGGACGCGATCGGCCGCGCGGATCTGTTCGTTTCGATCGGAACATCAGGGTCGGTCTACCCGGCCGCGGGCTTCGTCGCCGAGGCGCGGGGCTGCGGCGTTCCTTGCGTCGAGCTGAATCTCGAACCGTCGGAGAACGCCGGCGCCTTCACCGAGCGCCGCTACGGCCGCGCCGCCGATGTCGTTCCGGCGTGGGCCCGTGAGATCGAGGCGCGTTTTCTTCAGCGTACGAACTGAATAGTCACCGTCTTGCCGGTCTCGACCGCCGGGACGCCGTCGACGGTGCGCGGGGTGAAGCGCATGTCGTAAACGGCGCGCTGCGCGGCCGTATTGAAACAGCGGTCGCCGCTCGAAACGACGCTCGCCGAAACGGGCCTTCCTTCAGTCGTGATGGAGAAGATGACGCTGACGGCGACTTTCTCACCGGCCCTGCCGGCGCAGCGCTCTGGATATTCCGGCGTCGCGCCGCGGATCATCCGCGCCGGGACGATGACCGGCGCGGGCGGGGCGGCGGGCTCCTCCGCGACCGCCGCGGGGGGTTCGGCGGCGGCGAGCGCATCTGGCGCCGGCGCTTCGGCGGCGGCGGGCGGCTCCGGTTCGACGGCGGGCGTGGTGTAAAGGACCGGAACCGGCGTCGCCTCGATCGGCGCGGGCAGGACCTCCTCGGCCGGCCTTTGCTTCGGTTGCGGCTTGACGGTCGGCGCTTTGACCGCGGCGACCGGGGTCGGCGGCGCAGGCTCGACGGGCTCGACGGGCTCGACCGTCTCGATCGGCTCTACGGCCGGCGGCGCCGCTTCAACCGCCTCAGTCGCCGCGGCGGCGACGGCTTCAGGCGCTGGGATCAACACAGGCGCTTCGGGGATGACGGTCGGCGGCGGGGCCGCAATTTCGGACGTTGTCTCATTCGGCTGGACAGCGCGGCCGGCGAGGAACGCCGCGATGGCGATGGCGGCCCCGGCCCCAAGCCAGGACACCAGCTTGTCCGCCTCAAACCCGCGCGCTGATTTCACGGGCGGCGATACGACGGCCGTCGGAGCCGCAAGCGAGCGCGCCGGCGCC
>CAZOEB010000092.1:3495-7563 GCA_964578685.1 uncultured Caulobacterales bacterium | reverse complement strand
GCGCCGGCGCCATGGCAGGCGCAGGCGCAGCCGCATCGGCAGGAGACTGGGGAGCAGCAGGACGCGCCGGTTCGTCGGGCCGCGCTTCGGCGCGCGACTTGGCCGCTTCGCGCATGATCGCGGTCAGCGCCGGGGCGGCGAGCGGCACGAAACCGGTCTCCTCCTTGTAGGCGCGCGCGAAGCGGTCGGCGTCAAGGCCGAGGAACTGGGCGTAGGCTTTGACAAAACCCGCGGTGAACGGCGTTGCGGGAAGCGCGTCGAGGTCGCCGGCTTCGATGGCGGCGATGTGGGCCGGTTTGATCTTCGTGCCGGCGAAAACGTCGTCGTGCGTTAGGCCTTTCGCCTTTCTCAGCGCGGCGAGGCTGGCGCCGACCGGCGCGCCGCCGTCGAGGTTAAGGTCGTCGACCGCGGGATCTTCCGCAGACGCCTTCAGCACGACGATGTCGGCGATGTTCTGATGCGGCGCAGCCATGACTTTCAACCCTCGTGAAACGGCATCCCGTTTTGGGAGAAAGCATTTCCTGCGCCAATCGGGGAAATTAACCCTTGCCGGTCAGCGCGCCGTAAAGCTCAGGGCGCCGGTCGCGGAAGAAGCCCCAGCCGGCGCGCAGTTCCGCAATGCGGTCGGGCTCGATGCCGGCGGCGATGAAGCCCTCGTCGGTGCGGTTCATGTCGGCGAGGAAGTCGCCGCCCTCATCGGTGATGAAGGACGAGCCGTAGAACACCTGTCCTTCCTCATTCCCGACGCGATTTGCGGCGACGACCGGAACGACGTTTGACACCGCATGGCCGATCATCGCGCGCCGCCAGCGCGGCTGCGTGTCGAGCGAAGGATTCTCCGGTTCCGAGCCGATGGCGGTCGGGTAGAGCAGGACCTCAGCGCCCATCAGCATCATCGCGCGCGCCGCTTCCGGGAACCACTGGTCCCAGCAGATGCCGACGCCGATGCGTCCCGCTTTGGTCGGCCAGACCTTGAAGCCGGTGTCGCCGCCGCGGAAATAGAACTTCTCCTCATAGCCCGGCCCGTCCGGAATATGGCTCTTGCGATAAACCCCCATGATCGCGCCGTCGGCGTCGACCATGACGAGGCTGTTGTAATATTCCTGCCCCGCCTTCTCGTAGATCGAGAGCGGCAGCACGACGCTGAGCTCGCGCGCCAGCGGGGCGAGCGCCGTCACGACAGGATGCTCCCGGTACGGATAAGCGCTGGCGAACCATCTGGTCTCCTCGCGCTTGCAGAAATAGGGGCCCTGAAAGAGCTCCGGCGGCAGGATGACCTCGGCGCCGTCCTTGGCGCTTGCGCGGATGAGCTTTTCGACCGTCCGGATGTTCGCCTGCATGTCTTCGCCGAACGCGGCCTGGAGCGCGGCGACGCGAAGCGTTCTGGTCATCGGACGGCCTCCTTCGGGCGGTGCTGACGGCCGATGCCAAATAGGAGCGCGGGAGGGAAGTTGCAACGATCGATGAAATTTTTGGGAAATGACGAAACACGGCGGCCTTCACCGCCTGCTTGCCGTTAAAGGCGATCGCATAAGAAAATGTCGCCCCGGGGCGCGACGAAGTCGCGAACCCGGGGTCCATTTCTCGGAGACTGACAGCGTTCTGGATTCCGGGTTCCGCGCGCCGCGCGGCCCCGGAATGACGGCGCTAGAATACGGCGCTAAGGTCTGAGCGAAGTCTCCGCGAGCGCGGCGGAGTCGAAGGAGCGCCGGAGCGCCCTGCGCACTGTGAAAGGAGCCCCATGACCCATCTCGACATCTACTGGTCCTTTCGCAGCCCTTATTCGTGGCTGGCGATCGACCGGCTGGCGGAGATCGTGCGCGATTACGATGTCGCTGCGCGGTTCTGTTTCGTGCGCCCGCTGGCGATGCGCGAGCCGACTTTTTTCGAGCGCAATCGCCCGCAATGGCTTCCCTACCTTTTCAAGGACGTGATGCGCGAAAGCGCGCGGCTCGGCGTGCCGTTCTTTCCGCCGCGCCCTGATCCGATCACCATGGATCTCGGCAGCGGCAAGGTCGCGCCGGAGCAGCCTTTGATGGAGATGCTGATGCGCCTCGGCCTTGCGGCCGAAGAGAGCGACGGGAAGGGACTTTCCTTCGCGCGCGCCGTCGCGCGGCGCATCTGGGGCGGCGTCGAAAACTGGCCGGAGCGCGCCCATATGGAGGCGGCGGCTGACGAGGCGGGCCTCTCGCTCGCAGCGCTCGAGGGCTATGCGGATGCGAACGAAGCCGCGCTGAAGGCGCGCATGGCGGCGAACGAGGCGGCGCAACTCATCCATCATTGGGGCGTTCCGCTGATGGTGCTCGATGACGAACCCTTCTTCGGACAGGACCGGCTCGACAGCCTCGTCTGGCGCCTCGACCAGAAGGGCGTGAAACGCTGATGGGCGCCGCCGCTGAGATAAAGGGCGCAGCAGCGCCGGGCTTTGAGGCGGCGCTTGACGCCTTCGCCGACAATTTCGCGCGCGGCGAGGAGCTGGGCGCAGGCTTTGCGGTTTTCGTCGAAGGGGAAAAGGTCGTCGATCTCTGGGCCGGCTTCGCCGACAAGGCGGAAACTGTTCCGTGGACGGAGGAGACGCTCGTTTGCGTCTATTCGAGCGGCAAGGCGGTCATAACGAGGCTGATCGCCGAGGCCGTCAGCGCCGGCGCGCTCGACTATGACCGCGCCGTCGCCGCTGACTGGCCGGATTTCGCTGCGGAAGGGAAAGGCGCCGTAACGCTCGGGCAGGCGCTGTCGCATCAGGCGGGGCTCTGCGGCTTTCCTGATCCGATCCCGCCGTCCGAGTGGACGGAGCGCGAGAAGGTCACGGCGCGCATCGCCGCGACGGCGCCTTTGTGGCCGCCCGGAACCGCCGCCGGCTATCACCCGCAGACGGTCGGCTTCATCGCCGACGCTGTGTTGCGGCGCGCTGTCGGGCGCGGGGTCGGCGACATCCTGCGCGAGGATTTTTTCGCCGCGCGCGCGATCGATGTTCACTGCGGCCTCCGCGAAAGTGAAATCGCCCGCGCGGCCTTCATGACGAAACCGCCGAGAGCGCCTGAGCATCGCAAGAGCCGCTTCACCGAAATCGCCTTCCTGAAGCCGTGGTCGGCGGCCGGCGGCGTCAGCCGCGAAACGTGGATGGCGGCGGAGATCCCGGCGTCCAACATGCACGCGACCGCGAAGGCGCTCGCCGAGATCGTGCACCCGCTCGCGAACGCCGGCGTTGACACGGACGGACGGCAGGCGATGTCGCCCGCGGCGCTCGCCGAGGCGCTCCGTATAAGGATCAGCGGCGAAGACCTCGTGCTCCCCTTCGACATCGCGTGGGCGGCGGGGCTGATGGCGAACACCAACGGCTTTTTCGGGCCCTCTCCGTCGGCCTTCGGCCATGCGGGCTTCGGCGGCTCCGCGGTGATGATCGACCCCGCGCGCCGGATCAGCGCCGCCTATGTCATGAACAGGATGTCCCCCCATCTCGCCGGCGACCCCCGCGCGGTGCGGGTGTTTTCAGCGGTTTATCCCTAGGGCGCGGGCCTATTCGCCCTCAGCCTGGTTTTCGGCTAAGCTCCGACGAAGGGGTCGAGGGGTCATGCGTAGCGAAGCCCATCACGGCGACGGCAGCCTTGAAACGCGGCGCGCGTTTGGGGACGATGTGCGCACGGCTGCGCCCGCCGCTGCGCCGGTGTTCGGCGCGCGCCCGCCGGGGCTCCTCGTGCGCATCGCCAAGCTCTTTGCGGGCCGCGCGCGCGGGAAGAAAAAGCTGCCGGCCGCCGAGGCGGCGTCCGGCGTTCCCGATCCCTCGAAGATCTTTCCGGCCCCGCGCTATTCGGCGGAGGGCGCCGCGCTCTCCACCGGGCAGGCGGAGCATTATGATCTCGTCGGCGACGAGCTGCGCCAGGAAGCCGGCGAGCTTGACGTCGCGGCGGCGGAGAAGGCGGCGGCGCTTGGGAACAAGCTTGCGGCGAGCCTCCTCGACCAGATGGAGGCGAGCGCGGTCTTTGGTCTTTCGGCCGTGCTGCGCGGGCTGATCGCGCTGGGGCTCCTTGTGTTCATGTCGGCGCTGGCGTGGCGCGTCGCCTCGAAGCT
>CAZOEB010000092.1:0-3485 GCA_964578685.1 uncultured Caulobacterales bacterium | reverse complement strand
ATCCGGCGCCGTTCTCCTATGCGACGCTTTACGCCTTTATCGGCCTTTTCGGCGTCGTCGCGGCGGGCCTTGCCGCCGACAGCGCGGCGGGCGCGGCGAAGAAGCGTTTTGCGCGCGCGGCGGCGGACCTTGAATCGCTCGTCGCGCAGGCGACGGGTCGCTTCCGTGACCGCCTTATCGAACAGCGCGCGGCGATGCAGCTCAACAGCGCCGCAGATTTGCCGGCGGCGATTTCCGCGGCGGCGCGCGCGCGCATGACGACCGTCGCAGGCCTGCGCTTTTACGAACAGTCGCCCGTGATCGGCGCCGCGGAGGGTTATCGCTGTCAGGTGCTCGGCGACGCGATCGCGAATGCGGCGAACCACCGGCTTGGGGCCGGAACGCGGTTCATCGGCCGCTTCTCGGCGCTGATCTTCGGCGTCGCGATCGGCGTCGCAGCGCTGTTCTTCTCGCTCGCAGCGCCGGTCAGCTTCGCGCCGCTCCCCGATTTCATCGGGACCCTGATCGCGGCGGAAACCGCGCGGCCGGGGATCGTCACGTTCGCCCTGGCCATGGCGCTCGCGATTTTCGCCCCGCACATCCTCGGGCCGATGGCGGCGCAGGTGGTGGCGGCCGACGACCCGGCCGGTTCGCTCCGGCGTTACGGCCTCGACGGGCTTGCGAACGGCCTCAAAGATCGGGCCCTCACCGCGGCGGCCGAACGCCCGCGCGAGATGATCGAACGCTTTGCGGACGCGCTCCGCGCGCTCGAAGGCCGGGCCGAGGCCTGGTCGAAAACCGGCGCCCGATTCGGGCATGACGCCCCCGCCGAAGACCTCGCTTGGCGGAAACCTCCAGAAGGACCCCGCTTTGTGGCGCAAAATTTTGTGAGCGCCCCGCCGAGCTTTGTCGCCGGCGCCCCGGCGACGCCCCGGCGCGGATTTTTTTCAAAATCGGACCGCCCCGATGCTGCTCCGAAACAAGGCTTTGGGGCCGCGCAATCGCCTCCCTGGCTTAAGGATTGAAGCGCACCCGGTGCGGCAGCTTAAGACTCTTTTAACGAAAAAGTTCTGTCCTGTTGGTAACTTCATATTGACGGTGCGGGCTGCCCGTAGCACCATATCTTGTGTCAGCGACGGATTCTGATCGAAGGGCTCGATCCTCCGCCGCCGGCCCCGCAAACAGCGGGAAATCTCTGGAAAAGACGCGACGCCGATGAGCCGGCGCGCCCCCATAGGGGCAACCGGCGACAAGGCTTTGCGCGCCTCCGCCCGGGGCCGGGAAGCCTCCGGGAGGCAGGGAAGATCGGCGAGAGAAAAAGGGGCGAGTTCTGATGTCAGCGGCGACGGAAACGGTGAAAATCCTCGAAACCCCGGCGGCGAAGGCCGCGTCCGCGCCCGAACCGCGCCGGCCGGAGCTGCGCCTCGTCAAGGAGATCGTGCTCGACCATTCGCGCGACGCGCTCCTCACCGATTTCGGGAAGAAGACGCTCGACGACCGTTACCTCCTTGAGGGCGAGTCCTATCAGGACATGTTCGCGCGCGTCGCGAAGACCTATGGCGACGACGCCGAACACGCCCAGCGCATCTACGACTACATCTCGAAGCTGTGGTTCATGCCGGCGACGCCCGTCCTCTCCAACGGCGGGGCGAGCCGCGGCCTGCCGATTTCCTGCTTCCTCAACGCCGTCGGCGATTCGCTCGAGGAAATCGTCGGCACCTGGAATGAAAACGTCTCGCTCGCCTCGAACGGCGGCGGCATCGGCACCTATTGGGGCGGCGTGCGCTCGATCGGCGAGAAGGTGAAGGGCGCGGGCGCAACCTCCGGCATCATTCCCTTTATCCGCGTGATGGATTCTCTGACCCTCGCCATTTCGCAGGGCTCGCTCCGCCGCGGCTCGGCGGCCGTCTATCTCGACATCCACCATCCGGAGGTCGAGGAGTTCCTCGAAATCCGCAAACCTTCGGGCGACTTCAACCGCAAGTCCTTGAACCTCCATCACGGCCTCAACATCACCGACGAGTTCATGGAGGCGGTCGCCGCGGACGCCGAGTTCGGCCTCAAATCGCCGAAGACGGGGCAGGTCCTCAAAACCGTCAGCGCACGGAAATTGTGGCAGAAGATCCTTGAGGTCCGCCTCGCGACGGGCGAACCCTATCTCGTCTTCTCCGACACCGTGAACCGCGCGATGCCGAAGCACCAGCGCGATCTCGGCCTCAAGGTCTCGACCTCGAACCTCTGCTCCGAGATCATGCTGCACACCGGCAAGGATCATCTGGGTCAGGACCGCACGGCGGTCTGCTGCCTCTCCTCGATCAACGCCGAGAAGTATTTCGAGTGGAAGGACGATCCGCGCTTCATCGAGGACGTGATGCGCTTCCTCGACAACGTGCTCGAAGACTTCATCCAGCGCGCGCCCGCCTCGATGGCGAAGGCGGTCTATTCAGCCAAGCGCGAGCGCTCCGTCGGGCTCGGCCTCATGGGCTTCCATTCCTTCCTGCAGGAGATGGGCGTCCCGTTCGAGAGCGCGATGGCGAAGTCGTGGAACATCAAGCTCTTCAAGCATATCCGCATGGGCGCGGACGCGGCCTCGGTCGTGCTCGCGGAGGAACGCGGCGCCTGCCCCGACGCGGAGGAGCGCGGCGTCAAGCAGCGTTTCAGCCACAAGCTCGCGATCGCGCCGACCGCCTCGATCTCGATCATCTGCGGCGGGTGCTCCCCTTGCATCGAGCCCATTCCGGCGAACGTCTTCGTCCACAAGACGCTCTCGGGCTCCTTCACGGTGAAGAACGTCGCGCTTCAGAAGATCCTGCAGGAAAAAGGTCTCGACACGGACGAAACCTGGGCCTCGATCATCGAGCATGAAGGCTCGGTCCAGCACCTCGATTTCCTGAGCGATCTTGAAAAGGACGTCTTCAAGACCGCCTTTGAAATCGACCAGCGCTGGGTGATCGAACTCGCCGCCGACCGCTCGCCCTTCATCTGCCAGGGCCAGTCGGTCAACGTCTTCCTCCCCGGCGACATCGACAAATGGGACCTCCACATGCTGCACTGGACGGCGTGGGAAAAGGGCGTGAAGTCGCTCTATTACTGCCGCTCGAAATCCGTGCAGCGCGCGAGCTACGCCAACGGCAAAGGGAAGAAGGCGCAGGACGACGCCGCCTCATCGCGCGAGTCGGCGCTCGACGCTGCGATCCAGCACAACCTCGAAACCGCGGCGGCCGTGAAGACGGATTACGAGGAGTGCCTGGCCTGTCAGTGAGGGTCAGCTCGGAACTTCCGCTTAAAGACCAGGCATAAGCACGGCGCGCGACGCCGCCGCAAGCCTGGGATTGATCTTTCACCACGGGCGGCGGCATGGACCCCGGATCGGCTGCGCCGTCCGGGGTGACGGCGGTGGGCGGGGCGGCGGTTATTCTGTCAGTGTACAGAGCGCTTGTCGCCCCAAGAACTCCCGTCACCCCGGGGCCGCGCGAAGCGCGGAACCCGGGGTCCATCTTTCAGCG
>CAZOEB010000091.1:0-13273 GCA_964578685.1 uncultured Caulobacterales bacterium | reverse complement strand
GGGGCTGACCTAGGACTTTGAGGATTTCGCGTGCGGTTTGAGCCATGCGCGTAGGGTTTTCAAGAGCTGGTCGGGCGGGCCGTAATTGAACCGCCATTCGCATTCCTTGATGAAGAGATGGAAGTTCTGGCGGGGGATGCCGTTGTAACGCCGCAGGTGACGCTTGGCCTGGTTCCAGAAGTTCTCGATGCCGTTGATGTGGTTCTCGCGGTCGGCGAAGAGCTTCGAATGATTGATCCGCATATGGTGAAAATCAGTGACGTCGAGCTGATCGTAGGCGCGGAAGCTGTCGGTGTAGACGACGCTGTCAGGCTGCACTTTGCAGGCGATAATGGGGATCAGCGTGTCGGATCGGGTGTCCTTCACTGGCAGGACGAAGACGCGCCCGCCGCGTTTCAGGAGACCGAACACAGGAATCTTGCCAGCTGCGCCGCGACCGCGCTTTCCCTTCCGTACGCCCCCGAAATAGCTTTCATCGACTTCGATCTCACCGGCTAGTTCCGCCGCTTCCTCGCCGAGCCTTTCCGCGATGACGACCCGCAGGCGATGGTAGAATTGCGTCGCGGTGATCTTGTTCACGCCGACGAGCAAACACGCTGTTCGGGCCGGCGTCCCCGCAACGAAGTGCTCCAGCAGCTTGTTCGTCTGAATATGCGTAAGTTTTGAATGCTTTAGCCGCATCAGCTAACCGTAGAAGCGTTAATCTCCTAGGTCAGCCCCTAGATTTATTCACAGCGCAATCCGCGCTCTTCAACCGACCCCCCCAAGCGATCTCGGAACTACTCTGTCAATGACGGCAAGCCATCTGGTGCCTGATCAAATGATGCTCAAGCATGTCGCCCGTTTGAACGATCGACCGCGATCCAGCCTCTCGCGCCGCCGGACGGAACCAGCGGAGCGGCGATTCCATCACATGGCGTCTATGACCGCCATTACGTCAGCTTCGGTCGCACCCTCAACCTCGATCAGGGCGTGATTTTTCTCCGACATCAGCAGAACGGAAAGACCGCCGTCCGGCAGCCGGCGCTTGAGCACGGGCCCGCCCGGCATTGCTCCCTTTTCCAGCGCCGCCTGCCGCAACATTTCCGGCTTGTCAGCGATAAACATGAAGTCTTTCATGTCGTCCTCGGCGCCGAAGACGCGCACGACGACGATTTTTCCTTCGGGGTTAATGAAGCGGGTCTCATGGGTTTCGCGATCTCTTAGAAACCGGTCGAATTGCAGGGTCGAGGACGCCGCCAGCGCGAAGCGCGACTCTTCCGCTGCGAAGGCGGGCGCCGCCGCTGCGACGCGGCTTGCAACGGTTTGCAACGCGAGGCGGGAAGCCGCCAGCCGCGCCGCTTCAAGATGCACGGCGGCCGCCGAATAGTCGCCAGCTTCGAGAGCGTTGGCGGCCGCCTTGCTATCCGCGCGGATCGCGGCGACGTCAACCTTCTGTTCCGCCCCGGGAGCAGCGCCGGCTGCGAGCAATAATGCTGCGAAAATCCCGATCATCTACTTTCTCCTGTCCCAGCGCTTTCCTCGACAGCTAGCCGCAATCGTATGCCTTCGGCAAATCACAGGAACAATGACTGGCGCGATTGTGATACCGGTCGAGCGAACCATGGCGAGCGCGGCCTCACTGGCGCGACCAGTTGGCCAGGACTTCATCCGCCCTTTGGCGCCATCGGAGGCAGGAAGAGGCGCGGCGGGGCGCAGACGAACAAAACACCAGGCGAAGCTCTCATCGACCGGAAACTGGCAGTCTTTTCCGCCGGCCTCTCGACCTTGAACGTCAGCGATCGCGGCGGAAGCCGAGCAGCGGATCGAGCCCGCCGTTGGCGTCGAGTTCGTGAATGTCGTTCGATCCGCCGACATGGACATCGCCGATGAAGATTTGCGGCACGGTGCGCCGTCCGCCGGAGCGGGCTTCCATTTCGGCGCGCTTATCCGGGACCTGTTCGAGGTCATACTCAGTCCATTTGGTGACGCCCTTACGCTTGAGGAGCGCCTTGGCGCGGGCGCAATAGGGGCAATGGCCCATGGTGTAGAGCGTGATGGCGGGCATGGTCGGATTCCTTTCCGTTTGGGGTGAGGCGTTGAGCGATGAAGTCTGTTCCGCGCCGCCCGGAGACAAAGTCCCGGGCGGCGCGATCGGTGCAGCGGGACTTATGGTCTGCCAGCGATGCGTTTCAGCGCGTCGCCAGCAAGGAAGACCGCGCCGGCGAGAAGGACGATGTCCTTCAGGAGGAACTGGCCGGGAACGACAGAAAGCGCCGGGAAACCGCCGAGGCTCGCCTCCCAGCCGGGCGCGGTGAAGAGGAAGCTCGACGTCAGGAGGAAGGTGATCGCCGCGGCAAGCGCGCCGAGGAGCGCGACCTTCGGAAACTTCGCGCCGATGACGAGCAGCGCCGCTGTGGCGATTTCGATCGTGCCGATCAGGTTCGAAACGCCCTGCACCGACTGGATATTATAGAGCCAGCTGACAAGCGGGCTCGACCGCACGAGGCCCTCGATCGCGCCGGCTTCATAGGCGGTGAATTTCATGGCGCCGATCCAGCCGAGCACGGTTGCGGTGGTGAAGCGGAGCGCGCCGGCGCCGATGCGGTCGAATTTGTCGCCAAGCTGGGCGATTTCGGCCGCTGTCCGGCCGGCGAAGATCACGGGAGAGGTCGCGGGCGTGGAGTTCGTTTGCATGATTAAGCCTCCTTGATTATTGACCAAATGGTCTTTAAATGGGTGGTGTCGGCAACGGTTCGTTCTGACGCTGCTGATATGTCAGATATGTCAGATATGGACCGAGCGGTCAATAATTAGGATGATCACCAATGCGTGAAGAAGCTAGAGGGCCGGGGCGGCCCCGCGAATTCGACGAGGCGGCGACTCTCGCCGCCATCATGAAGCTCTTCTGGGAGAAGGGGTATGAGGGCGCCTCGCTCGCCGGCATCATGGAGGCGACGGGGCTGCGGAAGGCGAGCCTCTACGCCGCCTTCGGCGACAAGCGTTCAATGTATCTGAAGGCGCTCGCACATTACCATCGCGAGGCGGTCGACGCGGCGGCCCTCGCCCTTCGGGCGAAAGGCGATCCGCAAGCCCGCATCAGGACTTTCCTCTCCGCGCCGATCGAGGCGGTTGCTTCCCGAAGGGACCGGCGCGGATGTTTTCTGTGCAACGCGTCGGCGGACCAGGCGGCGCTTTCTCCCGAAGTCTCGAAGGAAGTCCGGCGCGGATTTGAAGCTCTTCGCGCCGCGCTCTCCCATGCGCTCGCAGAACTTTCTCCATCGCCGATGGCGGAACGGCGCGAAGCGCGCGCGCTGATGCTTCTGTCGGTTTACTCAGGCCTGCGCATCATGGCGCGCAGCGGCCTCGGCGTCAAAGCGCTCGAAAGCGCACGCGATGAGGCTTTGGCGACCCTGCGGGCATAAGACGCTATCGGATTACGGCACGCTTGGACGCCGAAGCTTCATGCTGCTTCAACGCTTGTCTTCACTTCGCCATGGAGCGTTCGATGCACTGGGCATTTGCCGGCAACGTCGACGAGGCGGGCGCGCTGATCGGCGTCGAGCGGACCGTCCAGTGTCACCCTAATCAGAAATTCGTCGATCTTGCCGTCGCGCGTTTCACAGTCGGCGCAATCGGCCGCGTGGATCTTGGCGTGCCGCACATCGACCCGGATGCGGTCAAGGGGCCATCCCTTTCGCTGCGCATACATACGTACCGTCATCGAGATGCAGGCCCCCAAAGCGCCGGCGAGAAGGTCATAGGGCGATGGGCCCGTGTCGTCGCCGCCGACAATGACCGGTTCATCGGCAAGGAACTGATGGACGGAGACGGAAACTTGATTTTGAAAGACGCCGTTTCCTGTCTCCTCAACGCGAATGACATCCGTCGGCGGCACGCCTGTGTCAGGGCTTTCCGCCGGCATATAGCGTTCCGCCCAGCCGGCGATCGCCGCGGCCGCGGCCGGTGCGTCGCCCGCGCCCGACAGGAAATGATTGGCACCGTCGAGCGAGATAAAGCTCTTCGGGTGTCTGGCGGCGGCGAACAAGGCGGCGGCGTTGTCGATGCCCACTTCCTGGTCAAGGGGCGCATGCAGGACGAGGAGGGCCTTCCCGAGCCGCGCGAGATGCCCTGTTATCGCCTGTGCCCGCGCATCGTCGATGAAATCCCGCCCGACCTCGAACTGGCGCCCGCCGAGCTTCACTTGCGCTTTGCCCTTTTGTTCGATGACGGTCAGCGCGTCGCCAAAGCGATGGAGCACATGCGCCGCGTCTGACGGCGCGCCGATTGTTGCGACAGCCTTCACTTCAGGGACAAGGCGCGCGGCGACGATGACCGCGGCGCCGCCGAGGCTGTGGCCGATCAACAGCGTCGGCGCCTCAGCGTGGCTGCGCAACCAGTCGGCGGCCGCGACGATGTCGTTCACATTGCCGCTGAAGGTTGTCTCGGCGAAATCACCTTCGCTGGCGCCGATTCCGGTGACGTCAAAGCGCAAGGTGGCGATGCCGCGAGCCGCGAGCGCCCGCGCCATCCTCACCGCTCCGGTCTGGTCTTTGCCGCAGGTGAAGCAATGCGCGAAGAGCGCGAACGCGCGCGCCCGGCCCCTTGGTCGTTCCAGCCGTCCCGCCAGACGCGGCCCGGACGGGGTGTCGATGATGATGGCTTCAGTCACGGGTAGTCCTCCGGCCAAGAGATTCCGCGAAAACGGCGCGCCGCCCCGCCCGCCATCGGTGCAGAATGACACGATTGCGGCGGCGGCGTCGAACAAAACGACTATCGGCGGAAATCATTTGATGGTTCATCGAGGCCCAATGATGCGAGGCTGGATGAAGCGCTCCCATCGACGAGTGACTGGCCTTGCAAAAAGTGATTGATCGCTTGATGGACGCCGAACTGCTTGTGCTTTAGGGACCGATTATCACTCATTCATTCGGAAATCGTCGAATGATCCGCATGCGGTAGCGGGAAATTCATGCCGTTCGGTCGCGCGAATTGCGGGCCGCGAAGGAGACCGGCGCTATATGAGACTGATCCTCTTTCTTGTTGCAATTTTCGCGGCCGCGCTAGGCGGCTGGTGGTGGTTCCTTGGGCCGCGGACCACGACGATAAACGGCGTCGTTGGACCGGCAAACTCGATCAATATAACCGCCCAGGTGCGGTCAGATCAGCCTCTCGGCGCGCCCGGTGTAGGGTTTGAGGGTCGTGGTTTCCGGTTGCGATATTGGGATATCAAGCCGGGCGGCGTCGTGCCCTTGCATAGCCATGAGGGCCGCCCGGCGACTATCTATGTCGTCAACGGAGAGATCCTTGAATTTCAAAACGGCGCGCATGAGCCCATCCGGCATCAAGGCGGCGAGCTTTCAAGCGAATCCGGCGGTCTCGTCCATTATTGGCGCAACGACACGCCCTTGATCGTGAACCTCGTCGCCAGCGACATCTACGCAAATCCGAAAGCGGGCGCACACCCAGCGGTCACGATTGTCCGCACCTTGGAAAAAGACGGGGCGTCAGGTACCGAGATCGAGACCCTCGCCACCATCGATCTCGGCCGTGAGGCGATCGGCGTGAGCGGGCGCATGCTCCGAACCCGGCGGATAACGATCGCGCCAGGCGGCGACAGCGGCGCGCTTGAGTTTTCTTCCGGTCCCGGCAACGCATTCATTCTTGACGGAACTGTCACCCAGTCGCGCAGCGACTTGGGGGCGGATCGGAACCTCGTTCGCAACGACTCGGATGAGTTTTCCAGGGGCGTTGGCGTCCGCTGGCGCAACGCATCGGGCGGGCCGGCCGTCCTCATTGTCAGCGACATCGCCGAAACCGCGGAAATCGGATCGCCGGCCGCCGAAAGCGCGCGTCTTGGAACGGAGCAGGAAAATGCCGGAGACTGACAAAGGCGCGCGCCCGGCCGAAGCGACCAAGCGGATCAATCTGGCGCTTCAGGGCGGTGGCGCCCATGGCGCCTTCACGTGGGGCGTGCTCGACCGTATTCTGGAAGATGGCCGCCTTGAGATCGACGCAATCACCGGCGCAAGCGCTGGGGCGATGAATGCGGCGGTGCTCGCTGACGGTTTGCTGCGGGGCGGGCCTGAAGGCGCGCGCGAAAGGCTTGCGCGATTCTGGGGTGAGGTCGGGCGGGCCGGGCGCGCAAGTCCCGTGCAGCGCACCGCCTTGGATCGCTGGTTCGGCGGATGGAGCCTTGATCATTCGCCCGGCTATTTCTGGTTCGACATGATCACGCGGGTCGCCAGCCCCTATGATCTCAACCCCTTCGGCCTCAATCCCTTGAAAGATATTCTGGCGAGCGTCGTCGATTTCGAGAGGATCCGCTGCTGTTCGAAGGCTCAGCTCTTCATTTCGGCGACGAATGTCGAGACAGGTCAGGCCAAGGTCTTCGACCAGTCGGAACTGACGTGCGATCATGTCATGGCGTCGGCTTGCATCCCCTATCTGTTCCGGGCGATCGAGATCGAAGGCGTGCCCTATTGGGACGGCGGTTATATGGGAAACCCGCCGCTGTGGCCGCTGTTCGACGACGCCGAAAGCGACGATGTTGTCATCGTCCAGATCAACCCGGTGACGCGTCCGGGCGCGCCGCGCGGCGCGCGCGACATATTGAACCGCCTTAACGAAATCACGTTCAACGCTTCCTTGATGCGTGAACTTCGGGCGGTCGATTTCGTGACCCGATTGATCGACGACGGCCGACTTGACGCCACCGGATATCGGCGGGTGCTGACCCACATGATCAGCGACGACGTCTCGCTCTCCGCACTTGGCGCCTCTTCGAAACTCAACGCCGAAGCCGCGTTTCTTGAGTTCCTGTTCAGAAAGGGCCGCAATGCCGCTGACGGGTGGATCGTTTCTCATTTCGACGACCTCGGCGAGCGGTCGACCATCGACTTCAACCGGTTTTTTGGCGGGGCGCCGGACGCGCTTGACGGCGCGCGCATCCGCCGTCGCGCCAGATATCGGGCCGCTGGAGCGACGGCGCCGTAATTCGATCTCGGCGGGCAACCGCATGAACGATCGCCATCGCCTCGGAAGCGTCGATTGCGGTTTTCTGTTCAAATGCCGATTGTCGGCGCCGGCGGCGATCAACAGGCCGGCGGCCCTCAGGGCGCAATTGGCAAAGGCGACGCCGCGGCCGGGCGCTTTCTTGACGCGGCGCGTGACTGACAGCGCAACGGGCGTCAGGAGCGACGGCAAGTGCCGGCGAGGGCGCCGCCGTGTCGCTGACGTCAAGAGTGATCGAGGGTTGCATGGAAGTCACGTGCGCGAACGAGGGCGCTGACATCCTCGTCGGCGATCTTCCTTACATTTTCGATCGGTTCTTCCGCGCCCGACCGGAAACGCGCGACGACGTCATATTGGAAGTGATCAGAAAGGCCGCAAATCCGATGACGGACGCCCAACTGGCGCCGGCGGCGCGCGTCTTGGCTGAGTTGCGCGAGAACGCCGATCTTGTCGGCGAATACAATCAGGCGCTGGCGGGATGCGCGCGCAGCTTCTTTGAAGGCCAGCGGGCCGCCGCCCAGGCGGCGCTAGATGAGATGACCTCGATCACTCAAGGCGCGCGGCAGCCCAGGGAATTGACTGATCTGGCTGAACTTCAGCGGAAATTCGGCGCAATCGCATTCAGGCATGCCGTCGAACAGGTGAAAGTCATGGTCGAGGCGGCGGCGGACGTCAGCAACCTGACCCTTGAGCTGACACGCGGGAGCCTCCGAAATTTGATGTTGACGGCCGGGGAGGAAACGGCGGGTTCTCAATCGCCCGAAGCGGCGTCAAAGGAATCCGCAAGAAGCAAACTTCAATTCGGCGACGGGAGCGCATACCGCTTCGAAATCACAGGATCGCAGGCGGACGAACGCGTGGGCTCTTTCGAAACGGTGCCTGTCAACACATGATCGTCGGACCGACGATCTTTGGAAGGATATCCTCCGCCGCCGTCGCAGATCCGGTCGGGCGTATCGGGAAAAAGTCATTCAATGGGCCGGCCGCCGCCCTCTGTCGAAGAACGATGGATCTGCGGCGCGCTGGCGACCGTCACTACTTCATTCTGCGATTCCGAAGCTCTTCTGGCGTCACTGCCCTCGCCCTAATGGCGCACTCTGGCGCCAATCAACCGGAACAACTGCGGCTCAAGACGGCAGCTTCCATTTGGGGAAGGGTCATCGCTTACGCTCCACGTCTAACTTGGACCATGCGTCTTGTGCGACGTCGGACCCACAAGGGGCGACGCGCCAGAACTCACTCTGGAGAGAGCGCGCCTCGAACATCGGCGCCTTGGAGTTCCGGCGCGCCCCTTGCGAGCGGTTATGGGACCGCTGCGCAAAGGTTAGAGCCGCAAACAGGGACTCTCGATCCCTATTTCATGACGTCTATCGCGTCTATTACTAAGGAATGCCAATCAATTATTTTCACAAATTTGTTCGGGCTTCCCGCGCCAGAGCAAGTTCTGGCCATGCAATGGTCCCAAACTCACCCGTTCCCGAAATTGCTGACGACTCCCGATAATCCATGTCGTATCGGGTAAAGGCTACGACATCGTGATGGATGCCGAAGGGCCGGAATCCAATGTGCTGATCGCCGACAAGGGCCATTACGCCGACCGCATCCGCGACGATATGGAGGCGAAAGGCGGCGTCGCCGTCATTCCGATGGCCGGCAGGCGCAAGGTCCAAGTCGCTATCGATCAGCATATCTGCGGATTGCGAAACCGCGTCGACCGTTGCTTCAACAAGCTGAAGAACTCACGCCGCGTCGCTACCAGATATGATAAAGCCATAGAAGGCTACACGGGCTTCCTGCTCGCCGCGTCGATCCGCCTATGGATCAATCAATTTGGCAACAGGACCTATGTACTCAACCCCGAGCCGAAGATGTCGAGCGGTCCCGAAAAATTCACGAGATTGGGCAGCGCGATCTGGATTTCGCTCGTTGAGAGGCCGAACCAGGCGGCAAGGCTCGCCGCATATTGTTCGACGGCGACGCCCGGGATCAGCCGGCCGTTGCCGCTGTCCATCTCATGACCGAGTTCGGGCTGCGGAATGTCGCCGAGAATTCGATTGCCGCTGACCGCGCCGCCGATCACAAAATGGTGGCCGCCCCAGCCATGGTCCGTGCCGGCGCCATTGGTGCGCAGCCCGCGGCCGAAATCGGACGAGGTGAATGTGGTGACCTCGTTCTCCACGCCAAGCTCCATTGTCGCGTTGTAGAAAGCGCGCAGCGACCTCGACAGCGTGTTGTGAAGGTCGGTCAGCAAAACCGCCTGATTGCTGTGGGTATCGTAGCCTGGGGCGAAAATGAAGAAGACCTGGCGCCGGACGCCCAGAGTCTCCCGTGCGCCGATCATACGCGCGACAACATGCAATTGCCGGGCGAAATTGTTATCCGGGAATGGCGTCGAAAATGGCGGTTGAGACGCCATCGCGACCTGCAAGTCTCGGTTCAGCGCGATCGACCGCCGGTAAGTTGATGCGACATCGCGCTCGAAGAGATTGGTCCGCGTGTCGCCGGCGTCCTGAATGAGATCCGATATGCGGCCGGGAACCGTTTGCGACCCATAGGTCTCTCGGCGCGAAATTGATCGAATTTCGGCGGGGCCCGAAGAATTGATCGCGAAGGGAATGGTCTGACGACCGACCAGGAAAACGCTGTCGCCGGACGCTGAGATTGCGGTGTAGGCGGCGTCCGCATTGGCGCCCGCCGCGATCGCCATGTCGGCGAATTGGCCCCCCCACCCGAACCGGGCGCCTTCGGGCCCGGCCGCCAGCCACGTCGATTGCTGGTCATTGTGCGAGAACAGGCGACGGGGAAAGGGAACTGCTTTGGCGCGAAATTGCGTTCGCGTGATCGGTTCGATCAGCGGACCGACATTGCCGATGATCGCCGCTTTGCCAGTGCTGACGAGATCGTGCAGCGGCGCCAGCGCCTCCGGCATGGCGAATTGGCGGCCGCCGAAATCCGCCGCGTTCGTCGGATTGAGCGGAAGCAGCCGGTCCCGCGTTCGCGACGATCCTCCGGGCAGAAGATTGTAGGTGTCGAGAAGGGTGCGGCGGAGCGTTGCGTATTGATCATAGGACGGCTGATCATAGGGAAGGATCGTGTCGTGACAGTCCATGCCGCCGCCGAGGTAGATGCAGATGAGCGCGCGATAGCCGGTTGTCGATGCTGCAAGCGCGTTGAACGGCAGCAAATTCAAGGCGAACGGCGCAGCGCCATATGCGCCAAGAATGCTCGCCGTCTTCAGGATTTCACGTCGAGAAATGGTGGACATTCGAGGCCCCTAGCGTTGAACGGTGTATTCGGGAGAAAGTGTGGTCATCAGCATGGCGACATTGACGCGCAGCCGGGGGCCATTAATGAAACTGTCGGAGCGCATCGTGATGTCGTTTACGGCGGCGATGATCGCCGCGCGCGTCTCCGGCGTCATGGCGCCGGCCGTCATCAGAAGGTTGAGCCGGTCGACCAGCGCCTCGGGGTTGTCCGCCAGCGCGAGCTCAGGCGCATAGGAGGGAAGGAAGGTGAGGTCGGTGCGCGTTTGATCGATGCGCGACTGCATATAGTTGGCGAAACCGATGACCGTCGCCGAGTTCATGATCTGGAGTTCGGGCGCGGAAAGCTCCGCTGAAGCCGACTGCGAGCCGGCGGCGACATAGCCGGGGCGATAAAAATTGAAGACTGACGGCGACCGGAACGGATGCTGCGCAAACACCATGGAATCATCCGCCATACGCAGCGATTCGTGGCCGCCGAGACTGCCGCCCAAAGGAGCGTCGCCGTGGATCGATGTCGAATTGAGGCCCGCATTGCGCGCCCAATGGGTGAAACGGATGACCGGCTCGCGGACCTTGCCGAAATTCGGATTGTCGCGGTTGGCGAGATTGCGGGCTTCGTCGTCAAGCAATATCGCCGCGATCACCGCCGATAGATCGGCGCGCGCTTGCGACCCGATCGTGGATCCGTCCGGCAGCTGGTACCAGCCTGTTTCGAACGCCGAGGCGACGTTCGTCACATAGCGCGGCGAAGGATTGGACGTCACGAAACGCTGGATCAACTGCCTGCTGATGAAGGGCGCAATGTTCTGGTGGTTGAACAATGTGTCCAACGCGATATCGATGCTCGTCGCGGCGTCGGTGTTGGCGGGAATGGTGACGCCGAGGAACGACTTTTCTGTCGTGGTGTGGTGTTCCGGATAAATCGCCATGGGCGAAGAAGCCGCCGCCGGCACATCCCTGATCGGACGATTTTGACCGAATATGCCGTGATCCCAGCTGAGGCCTGTAAAGACCTTGGCCAGTCCAGTGATGTCGTCATTGGTGTAGGTTTCGATCTGGGCGCCTTGCGAATCGAGCTGCGGCGTCCCATCCTTGTTCAGCATGACGAGGCCGATCGAAAATAGCTGCATCACCTCGCGGGCGTAGTTTTCATCGGGGACGCGTTCGGCGGCGAGATCCTCTTTACTGTTGTTGAGATAGGTCAGGTACACCGCCATGGAGGGGCTGTAGGTCACGTCTTCCAGCAGCGTGCGGTAATTGCCGAACGCGTTCCGGTTGAGGACGTCCATGTAATAGGCGACGCCGAGCGGCGTGTTCGGGGTATCGGGATGGTCGTAGGAAAGGACGAGGATTTGCGACAGGGCGAACATCATGCGCTGGCGGAGCTGATCTTCCCCGTCGATCATGTTCTTCCACGAAACTTCGGCGAGTACGGATGCGCCAATGCCATCATTGACGGCCTGTCGTGCGTCGGTGATCCTGCGTACTTCCTCGACATTCGAGACGGTCGGCGCCGTCAATTGCCGGCGCATCCACTCCGAGTACCCCATCGAGACAAGCTCATTGATGCTGCCTTCGGTAGGCCCGAATGTCGCCTGCGTCAGGAAACGAGAGGCCTCAGCAGGGGTCGGCTTGTCGCCGGCGCTCGACGGCGGCGGCGCGCCGACCGGCGCGGGGACCGGCGAAGGTAATTCGCTGCCGCAGGCGGCGAGGCCGAGCGAAAAGATCGCGGCGAATGCGAGACGGCGCACGCGTCCGTGCGTCGGAGCCTTCAGGACGCAGCACTTTTCCGAATGTTCATGTCTTTCAAGCATGAATTACGCCTCCGCGCGCACATGCAACTTGGGCTATAAGTCGCATCTGGTGCGTGAACGGAATTTTAATGAGCTCAGTTAATTTCTGCCGAAAATGACCGTCACGACTGTCGCCTATCACCGTATTGGCGCCGCGATTTTCTCAGAAGGGCCTTGGTGACGGGGTCCCGGTTCGGCGCGTATTCACAGTTAAGCGGTTCACTGCTCGCGAACAGGACCGCGAAAATCCCCGCAGGCAGGCAAAAAGGCGATGATCACGCGCTTGCGCGTCACATCGAGGTAGTTCCCGTCCTCGATGCGTGGCCAGAGTATGGAAATCAGCGGTCGACTCCCCAAGCGGTCCTCACGATTTCGCCATCGAAGCGGAGGACGTGGCGCGCGCGCTCAAATTCTATGAGACCGTTTTCGGATGGCGCTTTTCCCCCTGCGGGCCGCCTGGCTTTTACCTGATCGAGGGCGTGGGCGTTCACGGCGCCCTGCAAAAGCGTCGCGAGCCGCTTCCTACCGGTAAAAAAGGCTAAGAATGCTCGTTTGCGGGTTTCGATTTCGACGCCAGCAGCAAAATCATCGAGGCGGCGGGCGGGCGACTTCTCGGACCAAAACACGCGATCCCGTCGATCTGCGACCTTCGCCAGTTTGCCGATACCGAAGGCAACGAAGCGATCATCTGCCAATACGCGCCAGAACGACTGAAAGAGCTGGGGCTTGCGTAAGAGGCGAACGTCCGCAAGACAGCCGAAGCGCCAAGCGGACTGCGAGGCACGCGGCCCGAGACTTAATTCCATCGAACCTGGGCGGAGACGAATGCCCCGACCACGAAGTTGGTGAAACGTGGCACTCCGTCTGCTCTACGGCCGGAACTCGACATTGCAGGGCATGGCCGCGACGGCGGCCATGGGCCAAAAACCCCACTTCGTAACGTGACCGTCGAATGTCCGACTTCAAGTTCAATCGCGCCGGCAGGTTGGTCTCTTTTTGCCCCGATTCGTCATCGCCGATGGCGAGGCGGGTGCATCAAGATGCGAGCCGCTTCGCTGCTGCGAGATCGTCGTGCTCGAACGCGCTGGCCATGCGGTCGATGGCGCGCCGGGTCTCTCCAGCCGCCGCGGCGACGTTCCGCCAATTGCTGACGGCGGCGCCGACCGCCGCCGCGACAGCTTTCGCTTTTTGCAGCGACAGGCCGAAGAAGCCGGCCTGTTC
>CAZOEB010000090.1:11269-13351 GCA_964578685.1 uncultured Caulobacterales bacterium | reverse complement strand
CGAAAGGCGTCAGCGTCGTCACCGCCAACAAACAGGCGATCGCCGGCGAGATGGCGGCCCTTGCCGCGCTTGCCGCATCGACGGGCGCTCAATTCCACTTTTCACCGTCCGTCGGCGGCGGCGCGCCGCTGGTCGAACGGGTCGCCGAGGCGGCGGGCGTCGGGCCGATCGAAAAAATCGAGGCGGTCCTCAACGGCACGGTCAATTTCATCCTGACCTCGCTCGCCAATGGCGTCGCCTTCAGCGAGGCCGTACGCCGTGCGCAGATCGCGGGCTTCGCCGAGCCCGATCCGAGCGCGGACCTCTCAGGCGCTGATGCGCGCGCCAAGATCGCGATCCTCTCCTTCGTCGCTTTCGGCCGCGAAATCGCGCTCGACGCGATCAAGGTGGAGGCTCTGACCGAGGAAAAGGCGCGCGCCTTCGCGGCGGCCGGCGGCGTCGTCAAGCAGCTTGCGACGATCGAAAGCATGGGCGGCACGCTTACTGCGCGCGTCGCCTTCACGCGCGTCGACGCCGATCCCTTCTTCCGCAGCGCGGAGTGGGAAGCGAATGCCTTGCGCGCCGTGCTCGGCGATGGGCGCGTCTTCGAAGCGCGCGGCAAAGGCGCCGGGCGGCGGCCGACCGTTGAGTCTATCCTGTCGGACCTCGGCGACATCAGGCGCGCGAGTTTGCGCCGCGCTGCCGGGGCCCTGCCGGAGCCGGCGTTGGTGCGCTAAGCTCCGTCAATGACCGCCGAAGCACCGTCGCCGCAGCTTGCGCTCGCGAATGCGCGCCGCCTTGTCGTCAAGGTCGGCTCCGCGATTCTTTGCGGGGCCGACGGCGTGCGCGAGAACTGGCTGGCGACGCTCGCTGACGACATCGCCGGCCTGCGCCGCGACGGGCGCGAGGTCGTTGTCGTCACTTCCGGCGCGATCGCGCTCGGCCGGCGCCGGTTGAAACTGCAAGGACCGCTGCGGCTTGATGAGAAGCAGGCGGCCTCCGCGGCGGGCCAGGCGGCGCTCGTCGAAGCCTGGCAGGCGGCGTTTGCAGCGCACGCGATCCCTGTCGCGCAGATACTCCTGACGCTTGACGACACCGAGAACCGGCGGCGCTATCTCAATGCGCGCGCGACCTTCGCAACGCTCCTCGAACTCGGCGCGCTGCCGCTCGTCAATGAGAACGACACCATCGCGACGGCGGAAATCCGGTACGGCGACAATGACCGGCTCGCCGCCCACGCCGCGCAGATCGCCGGGGCCGAGCTTTTGATCATCCTTTCAGACATCGACGGCGTTTATGACGCCGATCCGCGCCGCGTTCCGGGCGCGAAGCGCTTGCCCCTGATCGAGCGCATCACGCCCGACATCGTCGCGGCGGCCGGGGCTGCGAACGCGGCGGCGGGCGTCGGATCGGGCGGCATGGCGTCCAAGATCGCCGCCGCCGAAATCGCGGGCGCGGCCGGCGCGGCGACCATCATCGCGCCCGGCATGGACGATCATCCGCTTGACCGCATCGCCGGCGAGGGAGCAGCGACGCTGATCCTCGCCCCGACAAGCCCTGCGAAGGCCCGGCGCCAGTGGATCGGCGCGCGTTTGAAGCCCCTGGGTGAAATCAGCATCGACGCCGGCGCGGCGAAGGCGCTGACGGGCGGGGCGAGCCTGTTGCCGGCGGGCGTCGTTGCGATCGTCGGCGAATTCCAGCGCGGCGACGCGGTGTTGGTCGTCGCGCCGGACGGCGCCGCGATCGCGCAAGGATTATCCGCCTACGGCGCATCGGAGTTGCGCTTGATCGCCGGAAAACGCTCCGACGAGATCGAGAAAATCCTCGGCTATCGCCGCCGCCCTGCCGTCATCGAAAAGGATGATCTCGCGTTGCGAAAGACTGCGTCATGAGAATTACGCTTGAAGATGCGATGGTTGAGATGGGGGCCTGCGCGCGCGCTGCGAAGGCCGCGCTTGCTGGGGCGCCCGCAGACGCAAAGAACACCGCGCTCATGGCCGCCGCCTTCAAGATCGAGTTGCGGAAGAACGACCTGCTTTCGATCAACGCCGCTGACCTCGCGCGCGCGCAGAACGAGAGCGAGGCCTTTCGCGACCGCATGAC
>CAZOEB010000090.1:0-11169 GCA_964578685.1 uncultured Caulobacterales bacterium | reverse complement strand
CGCGGCGGATCGGAATGCCTGTCGACAAATGCGCTGATTGCACGCTTTTTCCGCGAAGCGCTGGCCGAGGCGGGCCTTCCCGCCGATGCGCTGCAATTCGTCGAGACGCCGGATCGCGCGGCGGTCGGGCATATCCTTTCCGGCCTCGACTGCGCCGTCGATCTCGTCATTCCGCGCGGCGGCAAGTCGCTGGTGAAGCGCGTTGAGGAGGATGCGCGCGTCGCCGTGCTCGGCCATCTCGACGGCGTCTGCCATGTCTATCTCGACCGCGACGCCGACATCGACAAGGCCGTTGCGGTCACGCTCAATTCGAAGATGCGGCGCACCGGCGTCTGCGGCGCGGCGGAAACTCTGCTGATCGACCGGGCGCGTCTCGCCGACCTCTACGCGCCGGTTGCGAAGGCGCTGAAAGACGCAGGCTGCGCCCTCAAGGGCGACGCGGCCGTCCGCGCCATCGACCCGGCCGTCGAACCGGCCGGCGAAGATGATTGGTCTACGGAATATCTCGCTCCGATCCTCGCCGTCGCGGCGGTCGACGGCGTTGACGGCGCCGTCGCCCATATCGCCCGCTACGGCACCAGCCACACTGAAACAATCATCACCGAGAACGTGACGGCGGCCGATCGCTTCCTCAGCGCCGTCGACAGCGCCATCGTCCTCCACAACGCCTCGACGCAGTTCGCGGACGGGGGCGAGTTCGGCTTCGGCGCTGAAATCGGCATCGCGACGGGACGCCTCCACGCGCGCGGTCCCGTGGGGGTCGAGGAGTTGACGACGTTCAAGACTGTAGTTCGGGGCGACGGCCAGACGCGGCCCTAGCGCGGTCATAACCCGTTAACCAATCGACGATATTTTTGTTATTAGCATTTTCTGCTACGAACCTGCGCCCCTTTCGGCGCTTTCCGAAAGAAAATGCCGATCCCCGCGATTTTTCGCTTGTGCGGTCGCAAAATCGTGGGGTAGGTCTGTCGCACCGCCGCAAAAGTGGTGGAAAACCAGAGGGGCCCGCCGTGACGGCGCAAATGGTCGAGAAGGGTTTGATCGAGGGGCTGGCGAACGCCGGCGCACCTGCCCTTGTCGCCGGGCTCCTCCTTCTTGGCCTCGTACTTCTTATTCGCAGCTCCCCGGGGGCGGCGATGGCGAGGGTGCGAAGCTAGTCAAAAGCGAAAAGACCCGAGACCAGCGCACCGCTCCCGCGAGGGGGCGGTTTTTGTTTGCTGAATTGACCATGAGCGGACGATGACAGAACGACGCGCGAAAAGATCGGACGCGATCACCAAAGGCCCCAACCGGGCGCCCGCGCGCGCAATGCTGCGCGGCGCCGGGCTCAGCGACGCCGATCTCGACAAGCCGCTGATCGCCGTCGTCAACACCTGGTCGACGGTGACGCCGTGCAACCTGCATCTGGCGGCGCTCGCCGAGCCGGTGCGCGCAGGCGTCAAGGCCGGCGGCGGCGCGCCCATCGACTTCAACACCATCGTCGTTTCCGACGGGATCACCATGGGCGCGGAAGGCATGCGCGCCTCGCTCATCTCGCGCGAAGTGATCGCCGATTCAATCGAACTCGCGGTCAAGGGGCACAGCCTCGACGGCGCGATCATCATGGTCGGCTGCGACAAGACGATCCCCGCCGCCGCGATGGCGCTCGCGCGGCTCGATATTCCAGGCTGCGTCTTTTATGGCGGCACGATCATGCCCGGCCGCTGCGAGGGCCGCGACATTTCCATCCAGGATGTCTTTGAGGCGGTCGGCGCGCACGCCGCCGGCGCGATCGACGACAAAGCGCTCGACGCGATCGAGCGCAGCGCCTGCCCCGGCGCCGGCGCCTGCGGCGGCCAGTTCACCGCCAACACCATGGCGATGGCGCTCGCCTTCCTGGGCCTGTCGCCGATGGGGTCAGGCGATGTTCCCGCCGTTGCGCCCGAAAAGGCCAAGGAAGCCGAGCGCTGCGGCCGCCTCGCAGCGGCGCTGACGCTCGAAGGGAGATCGGCGCGAACCTTCGTCACCGCAGCGGCTCTCAAGAACGCTGCGACCGCCGTCGTCGCCTCGGGCGGATCGACCAACGCCGTCCTTCATCTCGCCGCCATCGCCGCGGAGGCCGGCGTCCCCTTTTCAATCGACCTCTTTGATGCGCTGTCGCGCGAGACGCCGGTCATCACCGACTTGAAGCCGGGCGGCAAATATCTCGCGCGCGATCTTTATGAGGCGGGCGGCGTCGCGCTGTTCGGCAAACGGCTGATGGAGGGCGGGCGGCTCGCCGACGCGCCGACCGTCAGTGGACGGAGCCTGTTCGAGGAGTTCGCCGAGGCACGCGAAGCGCCGGGCCAGAAAGTCGTCAGCGCGGTCGACAAACCCTTCAAGGCGACCGGAGGCGTCCGCATTCTCTATGGCGAGGTCGCGCCTGAGGGCGCCGTCCTCAAGACCGCCGGCTATGGCGACGGCGCCTTCAAGGGGCCGGCGCGCGTGTTCGATAGTGAGGAGGCGGCCTTTGGCGCGGTTTCAGCCCGCGCGATCAAGGCGGGCGATGTCGTCGTCATCCGATATGAAGGCCCGAAAGGCGGGCCCGGCATGCGCGAAATGCTGAGCGTCACCGCCGCGCTCGCGGGCCAGGGCCTCGCCGGCAAGGTCGCGCTCATCACCGACGGACGCTTTTCGGGCGCGAGCCACGGCTTCGTCATCGGTCATGTGTCGCCCGAGGCGGCGAATGGCGGACCGATCGCGCTCCTCAAGGACGGCGATGTCGTCAGCATCGACGCCGAGCGGCGGCGCATCGACGCAAATGTCGACTGGGCCGCGCGCCGCGCCGCTTTCATTCCGCGACCCCAGACGAAATTGGGCGGCGTCTTCGACAAATACGCCCGCCTCGTCGCCTCCGCGTCGAAGGGCGCCGTCACCATTCAATCTTCCCTCGACTGAACAAGGACCCGTCATGAAACTCTACAGCGAACAGGACGCAAACCCCGCCGCCGTGAAGTCGGCCCCCGTCGCCGTCATCGGCTATGGCAGCCAGGGCCGCGCGCATGCGCTGAACCTCAAGAACTCAGGATGCGAAGTGATCGTCGGTCTGCGGAAGAACGCGCCGACGGCGGGACGCGCCGCTGCGGACGGTCTTGAAGTCGCAAGCATCGCCGACGCAACGCGGAACGCGAAGCTGATCGCGATCCTGACGCCCGACATGACGCATGAAAAGATTTTCGCGGAAGACGTGGCGCCGAACCTGAAAGAAGGCGACGCCCTCCTCTTCGCGCACGGCTTCACGGTGCTTTATGGCCGCGTGCGGCCGCCGAAGAATGTCGACGTCATCATGGTCGCCCCGAAGGGCCCCGGCGATCTCGTCCGCCGCGAATATGAAAAAGGGCGCGGCGTTCCCTGCCTCTTCGCCGTGCATCAGGACGCGACCGGCAAGGCGAAGGAAAAGGCGCTCGCCTATGCGAGCCTCATCGGCGGCACGGCGGCGGGCGCGATTGAAACGACCTTTCGCGAGGAAACCGAGACCGATCTGTTCGGCGAGCAGGCGGTTTTGTGCGGCGGCGCGACCGAGCTGGTCATGGCGGGCTACGAGACGCTCGTCGCGGCGGGGTACAAACCCGAGGTCGCCTATTACGAATGCCTGCACGAGCTGAAGCTGATCGTCGACCTTCTCTATGAAGGCGGCGTCGCCAAGATGCACCAGTTCGTCTCCGAGACCGCGAAATACGGCGATCTCGTTTCCGGCCCGCGCGTCATCAATGACGAAACGCGCGCGCGCATGCGCGAGGTTTTGACCGACATCCAGTCGGGCGCGTTCGCGCGCGACTGGATCCTCGAAAATCAGGCCGGCAAGCCGCGCTACGCCCAGCTTCTTGAAAAGGACCTCGCCCACCCGATCGAGAAAACCGGCGCAGAGCTCCGCGCACGCATGGCCTGGCTGCAGCCCGGCGCCAACACGAAGGACGCGTGAGGATGAGCGAGACGACTGCGACTTCCGCTCCCCCGCCTGCGGGGGAGCTGTCGCCGAAGGCGACTGAGGGGGCGACGCACGCGCGCACGCGAAACGCGCGCACCGGCGCCGACATCCTGCTCGACGCGCTGGAGGAACAGGGCGTCGAGGTCATCTTCGGTTATCCGGGCGGCGCGGTGCTGCCGATCTATGACGCGCTCTACAAGCGCGGCACGATCCGCCACATCATGGTGCGGCATGAACAGGGCGCTGCGCATGCGGCGGAAGGCTATGCGCGCTCGACCGGCAAGGTCGGCGTTCTTCTCGTGACGTCAGGCCCGGGCGCGACGAACGCCGTCACCGGCCTCGCCGATGCGCTCCTCGATTCCATTCCGATCGTCTGCATCACGGGCCAGGTCGCGCGCCCGCTGATCGGCACCGACGCCTTTCAGGAATGCGACACGGTCGGCATCACCCGCAGCTGCACCAAGCACAATTATCTCGTGCCGTCCGCGCACAAGCTGGCGACCATCGTCCATGAGGCGTTTCACATCGCCCGCAACGGCCGTCCAGGCCCGGTCGTCATCGACATTCCGAAAGACGTGCAGTTCGAGCAGGCGCTCTACACGGCGCGCGCGGATGCGAAGAAGAGAAACTGCATCGTTACGCCGCCGATCGATCAGGGAAAGATCGAGCAGGCGGTCGACCTGATGCGGCGCGCGCGCCGGCCGGTGCTTTACACCGGCGGCGGCGTCATCAATGCGGGCCCCAAGGCGAGCGAAGCCTTGCGCGCGCTCGCCGCGGCGACGAATTTTCCGATCACCTCGACGCTGATGGGGCTCGGCGCCTATCCCGCTTCCGGCGCCAACTGGCTCGGCATGCTCGGCATGCATGGCAGCCTCGAAGCGAACAGCGCGATGCACGACTGCGATCTGATGATCGCCCTCGGCGCGCGCTTCGACGACCGCATAACCGGGCGCCTTGACGCCTTTTCCCCGCAGTCGCGCAAGATCCATGTCGATATCGATCCGTCGTCCATCAACAAGAATGTGCGCGTCGATCTCGGCATCGTCGGCGATGCGCGCGCGGTGATCGAGGCGCTGGTCGCAGAATGGCGCCGGCGCGAGGCGGGCGAGCCCCATGACAAGGACCGCCTCGACGCGTGGTGGAAGCAGATCGACGCCTGGCGCGCGAATAAGTCCTTCGCCTATCGGCGCTCCGAGACGGCGATCAAGCCGCAACATGCGATCGAGCGGCTCTACGCCCTGACGCGCGGGCGCGAGGTGTTCGTGACGACCGAAGTCGGCCAGCATCAGATGTGGGCCGCGCAGCATTTCCATTTCGACCAGCCGAACCGCTGGATGACCTCCGGCGGGCTCGGCACGATGGGCTACGGCCTTCCCGCCGCGCTCGGCGTGCAGGCCGCGCACCCCGATGCGCTCGTCATCGACATCGCCGGCGACGCCTCGGTGCAGATGACGATGCAGGAAATGTCGACGGCCGTGCAGCACGACCTGCCGGTGAAGATCTTCATCCTCAACAACGCCTATCTCGGCATGGTGCGCCAATGGCAGGAACTCCTCCATGGCGGGCGCTATTCGCATTCCTATTCGGACAGCCTTCCTGATTTCGTGAGGCTCGCCGAGGCCTATGGCTGCGTCGGCCTCCGCGCGGAGAAGCCTGCCGAGCTCGACGACAAGATCGCTGAGATGATCGCGGTGAAGCGCCCCGTCCTCTTCGACTGCGTCGTCACGCAGGAGGAGAACGTCTTCCCGATGATACCGTCAGGCGCGGCGCATAACGAGATGCTGTTCGGCGATCACGTCGTCACCGGCGATGAAATCGACGAGCGTGGAAAGACGCTGGTATGACGGCGGAACCCTCGCAATCCGTCTACCCTGTGACGCGCGAGGAAGGCGCGGCGGCGGAAGCCGTGCTCGCCGTCATCGTCGACAACGAGCCCGGAACGCTCGCCCGCGTCGTCAGCCTCATCTCCGCGCGCGGCTACAATATCGAGAGCCTCACGGTCGCCGAGACAGACGCCCTAAAGCACACCTCGCGCATCACCATCGTGACGCGCGGGACGCCGGCGAAGATCGAACAGATCAAGGCCCAGCTCGGCCGCCTCGTTCCCGTGCGCCGCGTCATCGATGTGACGCGCGAGGCCGAGGGCATCAAGCGTGAGCTGGCTTTGGTGAAGGTCGTCAGCGCCGGCGAGCTAAGACTCGAATCGATGCGGCTCGCCGACATCTTTCGCGCCCGCGTCATCGACACGACGCATACCTCGTTCGTCTTCGAAGTGACCGGCGCGCGCGAGAAGATCAACACCTTCATCGAGCTGATGGCGCCGCTCGGCCTCAAGGAGGTTTCGCGCACCGGCGTCCTGTCGATCCGGCGCGGGCAGGAGGCGGATTGATGCCGGGGCCCGTCCTGCATGAGCGTCGACTTAGCCCCGCGCGGGAGCCGCTCCCGCGCCGCTGAGGTTTTGACCGCTCACCCATCAGGATACGGACCATGACGACCCAAGCAGAAAAACCCAAAGATCGCGTATTGATCTTCGACACCACCTTGCGCGACGGCGAGCAAGCGCCCGGCTTCTCGATGTCGACCGACGCCAAGCTGATCGTCGCGCGCGCGCTGAGGGCGCTCCGCGTCGACATCATCGAGGCGGGGTTCGCCGCCGCCTCCCCCGGCGACGCCGCGGCGGTCAAGGCCGTCGCGGAGGAGATCGAGGGGCCGATCATCTGCTCGCTCGCGCGCGCCTCGATCGGCGACATCGAGGCGGCCGCGCGCGCCCTTGAGCCCGCGAAAAAGAAGCGCATTCACACCTTTCTCGGCACCAGCCCGACGCACCGCGACGCAAAACTCAAGTTGTCGAAGGCCGAGATCATCGCCAAGATCGGCGAAGTCGTCGCCTTCGCGCGCAGCTGCGTCGACGACGTGGAGTTCTCGCCCGAGGACGCCATCCGCACCGAGCGGGATTTCCTTCAGGAGGCGGTCGCGGCGGCGATCGCGGCCGGCGCGACGACCATCAACATCCCCGACACCGTCGGCTACACGACGCCGGAGGAGATCACGGCGCTCTTCCGGATGCTGACGGAGAACGCCCCCCCGCATATCGTCTTTTCGACGCATTGCCATGACGATCTCGGCATGGCGGTCGCAAACAGCCTCGCCGCCGTTCGCGGCGGCGCGCGCCAGATCGAGGGCGCGCTCAACGGCATCGGCGAACGCGCCGGCAACTGCTCCATCGAAGAGGCTGTAATGGCGCTCAACGTCCGGCGCGATTTTTTCGGCGTCACCACGAACATCGACACGACGAAGCTCTATCCCGCGAGCCAGGCGCTGTCGCGCGTCACCCATTCCCCGGTGCCGCGCAACAAGGCGATCGTCGGCAAGAACGCGTTCGCGCATGAGGCCGGCATTCATCAGCACGGCGTGCTCGCGGACCGGCGCACCTATGAGATCATGGACGCTGAGTCCGTCGGCGTGCCGTCGAACATGCTGGTGCTCGGCAAGCATTCAGGCAAGCACGCGGTCGCCGCGCGATTGAAAGCGCTCGGTTTCGACGTCTCCGCGCAGCGGGTCGAGGATATTTTCCCCGACTTCAAGCATCTTGCGGACACGTGCCGCGAAGTGACCGACGCCGACCTCGTGCGCCTTGTCACCGGCAATGCGGCAGTCGACGGGCGCATCGGGCCCTGGCGCATGCGCCGCACGGAGCTGCGCGTCGACTTTGAGGACGACACGCGGCCCTATGCCCGCATCACCCTGGAGCATGACAGCGGCGAGCGCCGCACGGTGAGCCTTGAGGGCGAGGGCCCGATCGACGCCGCCTTCGCCGCGGTGTGCGCCATCACCGGCGTGCCGGGAACGATCAGCGTTCTCGACCTTCACCACGTCGCAAGCGAAGGCGTCGTGCGCGCCGAGGCGGTCGTTGAGGTCGAGGGACAGCTTTTCTCCGGCAAGGCGCAGGAAGTCGACATCGCCGACGCGGCGGTCGCGGCCTTCATCGCGGCGATCAATCAGGCGGTCGCAGTCAGGAACGCGAGCCCGCGACGTCGGAAGATCGCGGCAGGGGCTTGAGGCGTCGAAACTTGCCGCAAGCGTTCCCCGCCGAGGAGAAAGAAGAGCATCATGCCTACGCCTGAACCGACGTCGCTGTTCGACAAGCTGTGGGCGCGTCACGTCGTCGTCGCGGAGACGGCGGAAGCGCCGGCGGTCCTCTATATCGACCTGCATCTCGTCCATGAGGTGACCTCGCCGCAGGCCTTTGCGATGCTCGCCGAGCGCGGCCTCAAGGTGCGCCGCCCGGATCGGACGCTCGCAACGCTCGACCATTCGACGCCGACGAAGCCCGCGGGGCCGGACGGCAAGCTCCCTTACGCCAACGCCGAAGCCGAAGCGCAGGTCGCCGCGCTGATCGCCAATTGCGCCAAACACGGCATCCGCCTTCTCGGGCTCGATCATCCGGCGCGCGGCATCGTTCATGTGATCGGACCTGAGCTGGGCGCGACGCAGCCCGGCAAGACGATCGTCTGCGGCGACAGCCACACCTCGACGCACGGCGCCTTCGGCGCGCTCGCCTTCGGCATCGGCACGACCGAGGTCGGCCATGTGCTGGCGACGCAGTGCGTCTTGCAGCGGAAGTCGAAGTCGATGCGCGTGACGTTCGACGGCGCCTTGCCGCCGGGCGTCGGCGCGAAGGACATGGCGCTGGCGATGATCGCGACGATCGGCGCCGACGGCGGCCAGGGCTATGCGATCGAGTTCGCGGGCCCCGCGGTCGAGGCGCTGTCGATGGAAGCGCGCATGACCCTGTGCAACATGTCGATCGAGGCGGGCGCGCGCTTCGGCATGATTGCGCCGGACGACAAGACCTTCGCCTTCCTGAAGGGGCGCGACTATGCGCCGGAAGGCGCGGACTGGGACGCTGCGGTCGCCGACTGGCGGGCGCTGAAGAGCGACGCGCAAGCGCGCTTCGACCGCGAGGTGCGGATCGACGCCGCGGCCCTGAAGCCGATGATCACTTACGGCGTCTCGCCGGACGCCGCGCTCCCCGTCGACGCCCTCGCCCCGAAGCCGGCGACCGAAAACGAGCGCCACGCGAACGACTATATGAAGTTCGCGGAAGGGCGCCCCTTCTCGGAAGCCGCGGTCCACCGCGTCTTCATCGGCAGCTGCACCAATTCGCGCCTGACGGACCTGCGCGAGGCGGCGAGCGTGATGAAAGGCCGCAAGGTGAAACCGGGCGTCGTCGCGCTGATCGTGCCGGGGTCGGAAACGGTGAAGCGCGCCGCCGAGGCGGAAAATCTCCACCGCATTTTCATCGAGGCGGGCGCTGAGTGGCGCGAACCGGGCTGCTCCATGTGCATCGCGATGAATGGTGACAAGGGAGAGCCGGGCGAGTTGGTCGTCTCGACTTCCAACCGCAATTTCATCGGCCGGCAGGGCAAGGGGGTTCGCACCGTGCTTGCAAGCCCGGCGACGGCGGCGGCCTCCGCGATTGAGGGGCGCATCGCCGATCCGCGGAAATATCTGGAGGGCGCCGCGTGACTTTTGATCCGATCCGCACCATCCGCTCACGGACGGTCGTCCTGCCGCAGGCGAATATCGACACCGACCAGATCGTGCCGGCGCGCTACCTGACGACGACCTCGCGCGCCGGCCTCGGCAAGGTCTTGTTTTATGACTGGCGCTATGACGAGGCCGGGCGGCCGAAAAACTCCTCCGTCTTCAACGGCGTCAACCCGGCGACGCATCAGGTTCTTGTCGCGGGACCCAATTTCGGTTGCGGGTCGAGCCGCGAGCACGCGCCCTGGGCGCTTCACGATTTCGGTTTCCGCGCAGTCATCTCCTCCGACATCGCCGACATCTTCAAAAGCAACGCGCTGAAGAACGGCCTCCTCCCCGTCGCGGTCGACGCGGCGACGCACCAGAAGCTGCTGAACTCGCCGGGGCGCGAAGTGACGATCGATCTCGAGACGATGACGGTGACGCTCGACGACGGCGCGACGACGCCCTTTGCTGTCGAGGCGTTCGCGCGGCGCTGCCTCCTCGACGGCGTCGATCCGCTCGGCCATCTGTTACGGCGGCTGCCGGCGATCGAAGCCTTTGAGAGGCGCGCGTCATGACCTTCGATATCGCCTATCTTCCCGGCGACGGCATCGGCCCGGAAGTTTCCGATGTCGCGCGCCGCGTGATGCAACGAGCCGCAGACCTTTTCGGATTTCGCCTCACGTTTCAGGAGTTCGACTTCGGCGGCGTCGCCATCGACCGGCATGGCGATCCTTTTCCGCCGGCGACGAGGACGGGCTGCCTCGAGGCGGACGCGGTTCTCCTCGGCGCTGTCGGCGGACCCAAATGGGACAAGGGGGGCCCACGGCCCGAGGCGGGCCTTCTCGCGCTCCGGAAGGCGCTCGGGGTTTACGCCAATCTCCGTCCGACGCGCGTTCTGCCGGGGAAGGAAGCGCTGTCGCCGCTGCGCCCCGAGCGCGCGACGGGCGTCGATCTTCTGATCGTCCGTGAACTGACGGGCGGGCTCTATTTCGGGGACCGCACTGAGAGACCAGACTACGCGAGCGACACTTGCGTCTATTCAAGAGAAGAAATCGACCGCATCGCGCGCGTCGCGTTTGAAGCTGCGCGCGGGCGCCGGAAGAAAGTCACGAGCGTCGACAAGGCGAACGTCCTCGCCACGGGGCGCCTGTGGCGCAAGACCGTGAGCGAAATGCAGGCGCGCGATTATCCGGATGTCGCGCTCGACCATGTTCTGGTCGACGCCATGGCGATGAAGCTGATCCAGCAGCCCGCAGCCTTCGACGTCATCCTCACCGAGAACATGTTCGGCGACATTCTCTCCGACGAGGCCTCCGTGATCGCAGGATCGATCGGCCTTGCGCCCTCGGCCTCAATCGGCGACGGCGCTCGCGGGCTCTACGAGCCGATCCACGGCGCCGCGCCGGATATTGCGGGGCAGGGCAAGGCGAACCCCGCGGGAGCGATCCTCTCCGGCGCCATGCTTTTCCGCTTCAGCCTGAAAAATGAGGCGGCCGCGCAAGCGATCGAGCGCGCGGTTGAAGAGACAATCCGCGCCGGACGCGGAACCGCCGACATCGGCGGCAAGGACGGCGGCAAGGCGTTCGGAGCGGCGATCGAAGCGGCGATGAAGACGGCAGGGTGAACCCCGACCAATGCGTTAACCATAATTCTTTACCCTAATATTTCCTTGACATTGGAATCGCTTGGTT
>CAZOEB010000089.1:9945-13492 GCA_964578685.1 uncultured Caulobacterales bacterium | reverse complement strand
CCCGCTAAATGATGATTTCGTCCACTTCGCCGCGGACCGGCGTCACGATCACCTTGTCGATGCGGCGCCGGTCCATGTCGACGACTTCGAAGCGGAGCGCGTTCTCGACGATGCTGTCGCCTTCTTTCGGGATGCGCTGCAATTTGTGCATCAAGAGCCCGGCGACGGTCGAATAATTCGAGGAGTCGTCGAACCCCTCGACCTCAAGGAGGCGCTCAAAGTCCTCAATAGGCGTCATGCCGTCGATAATCCACGATCCGTCTTCGCGCCTGACCGCGGGCGTCAGCCGATCGGCGGGCGAGAACGCCGCGGCGCCGGCGATCGCGCCCATGATGTCAGCCGCCGTGACGACGCCGACAAAGCCGCCATGCTCGTCGACGACGATCGCCATTCTTACGTCCGTTCCGGCGAATGATTCGAAGAGGCGCGACACGCTGAGCGTTTCGGGCACGTAGAGGGGCTTCTTCATCGCCTCTTCGATCTCAAGCGCGCCAGACTTTGAAAAGCGCGTCAGGAGGTCCTTAGTCTGCACGACGCCGACGATTTCATCGACATTGCCGCGCGCGACGGGAAACCTGGAATGGCCGCTTTCGGCGATCGTCTCGACGATCTTGATCGGCGTGTCCTCTAGGTCGATCCACACGACCTCGGGGCGCGGCGTCATGATCGAGCGGAGATTGCGTTCGGGGAGTTCGAGAACGCCCTCGATCATGTCCTGCTCGTCGCGGCCGATCGCGCCTGACGAGGCGCCCTCCTCGACCATGTGAAGGATTTCCTCTTCCGTCACTTCTTCCTTTTTCACGCGGTGAAGGCCGATCACCGTCAGCACCGCCTCCGTTGAAAACCGCAAGACCGCGACAGCGGGATAGGCGAGCGACGCGATGGCGCCCATGGGCTTGGCCGCGAGCGACGCGATCGCTTCCGGCGCGGCGAGCGCGATGCGCTTCGGGACAAGTTCGCCGAAAACGAGCGAAAGATAGGTCGTCAGTACAATGACGATCGCGAAGGCCGCCTCGTTCGACTGGCGCTCGAAGCGCGGGAACGCCTCCGCGATGAGGGGGGCGAGGTCGCCCGCGATCGCCGTCGCGCCATAGGCGCCGGCGACGACGCCGACGAGGGTGATGCCGATCTGCACTGCGGAGAGAAGGCGCGAAGGGTCTTCCCTCAGTTTCAGCGCGGCGCGCGCGCCGCCGTTCCCGGCCTCCGCGCGCGCCTTGAGGCGCGCCTCCTTCGAGGAGACCAGCGCAAGCTCCGACATCGCGAACAGGCCGTTCAGCAAGATCAGAACGAAAAGGACGGCGATTTCCATGCGTTAGGGCGCTGAGCCTTGCGCCCTCGGCGGCGCCGCGCGGGTGTGGCGGCGCTCATCCCCTAGCGGCTCGGCCCCCCCACGCCAAGGTTGACCCGGCGCGGCGTCAGGCTAATCTCCGGCTTCTCGCCCCTAGCGGGCGATTTTTTCCGACCTATATATGCTCTTGGTGAGCATAAAGGCGGAGGCCGGGAGAAGGCGACGATGACGGTGCTTGAGGTCACCCGCACGAACGGCAAAGCGCCGGCGCTCCCCTTCACGCCGGAGGTGGCGGCGAAGACCGACCATCTCTATGCGAAGGTCGAGAAGCTCATCCCGCGCGCCGAGTGGATGGCGCACGCACCTTTCATCGCCGCAATCAACGACCTCAAGAAGCAGAAGAACGCGGTCATCCTCGCGCACAACTACATGACGCCGGAGATCTATTTCGGCGTCGGCGATTTCGCCGGGGACTCGCTTCAGCTCGCGAAGATGGCGCAGGCGACCGATGCGCGCGTCATCGTGCAGGCGGGCGTCCACTTCATGGCCGAGACGTCGAAAATTCTGTGTCCGGATAAAACCGTCCTTATCCCCGACATGGCGGCGGGCTGCTCGCTCGCCTCCTCGTTGACGGGCGCCGATGTGCGGCTGCTCAAGCAAAAATATCCGGGCGCGCCGGTCGTGACTTATGTCAACACATCCGCCGACGTGAAGGCGGAGACCGATATCTGCTGCACGTCCTCGAACGCGGTCGAGATCGTCGAATGGGCGGCGCAGGAGTGGGGCTCCGACACCGTCATCCTCATTCCCGACCAGTATCTTGCAAAGAACGTCGCGGCGATGACGGACGTCAAGATCGTCACCTGGGCCGGCGCCTGCGAGGTGCATGAGCGCTTCACGGCCGAAGACATTCGCGAGCTGCGCGAGGCCAATCCCGGCGTCATCGTGCTCGCGCACCCGGAATGCCCGCCGGACGTTCTTGCGGAGGCCGACTTCGCCGGCTCGACGAGCGGCATGTCGAATTTCGTAAAGAACCATCAGCCGGACAAGGTCGTCCTCATCACCGAATGTTCGATGTCGGACAATGTGAGCCTTGAAAATCCGGGCGTAGACTTCGTGCGGCCGTGCAATCTCTGTCCGCACATGAAACGCATCACATTGCCGAAGATTCTGCGCTCGCTCGAAACGATGACGCATGAAGTCTTCGTCGATCCCGCTATTGCGGACAGGGCGCGCGCGGCGATCGAGCGCATGATCGCCTTGCCGCTGAAGCGGCAGTCCATGTACACGCACCAGAAGAAGCCGCAGGTCCTGGCGGTCGAGGCGCGGGCGTAGTTGAAACCGCTCATCCCGGCGAAAGCCGGGATCCATGCGGCGGCGGTTCTGGATCCCGGCTTTCGCCGGGATGAGCGGAGAGAGAATTGAACTCCCCCATCCTCATCATCGGCGCCGGAGTCGCGGGGCTTTACACCGCTCTCAAACTCAGCCCTCGGCCTGTCACCATCATCACGGCGCGCCCGCTCGGCCTCGACGCGTCGTCCGTCTGGGCGCAAGGGGGGATGGCGGCGGCGATCGGGAAGAACGATTCCCCCGCGCTGCACTTCGCGGACACGATGGAAGCGGGCGCCGGCCTTGTCGATCCCGAAGCGGCGCAGGTGCTGGTCGAAGGCGGCGCGGCCGCGGTTGAGGACCTTGAGCGGCTCGGCGTCCGCTTCGACCGCGACGAGACCGGCGCCTACAAATTGGGCCGCGAGGCCGCGCATTGCCGGCACCGCGTCGTGCACGCGACCGGCGATCAGGCAGGCGCGGAGATCATGCGCGCGCTGATCGATGCGGCGCGCACGGCGCCGCATATCGAAATTCTTGAGCGCGTAGTCGTCGAAGATCTGCTCACCGACGATAACGGCGCGGTCGGCGGCGTCCTCGCCTATGTCGTCGAGAAGGGCGAGCGCACCCTGTTTGAAGCCGCCGAAACGATCCTCGCGACCGGCGGGCTCGGCGGGCTTTACGCGGTGACGACGAACCCCAAGCCTGCGCAAGGCCACGGCCTCGCCTTCGCCGCGCGCGCCGGCGCCGTCATCCGCGACCCCGAATTCGTGCAGTTCCATCCGACGGCGCTTGATATCGGCGAAGACCCCGCCCCGCTCGCAACCGAGGCGCTGCGCGGCGACGGCGCCGTGCTCGTCAATACGAATGAAAGGCCGTTCATGCAGCGCTATCACCGCGACCGCGACCTCGCCCCGCGCGATGTCGTCGCGC
>CAZOEB010000089.1:0-9845 GCA_964578685.1 uncultured Caulobacterales bacterium | reverse complement strand
TTCATGCAGCGCTATCACCGCGACCGCGACCTCGCCCCGCGCGATGTCGTCGCGCGCGCGGTCGAGGCCGAGCGCGCGGCCGGGCGCGGCGCCTTCCTCGATGCGCGCGCCGCGATCGGCGCCGACTTCGCGAAAAAATTTCCGACCGTCTTCGCCGCCTGCCAGCGCGCCGGGATCGATCCGCGCGACGCCTTGATGCCGGTCGCGCCCGCGGCGCACTATCATATGGGCGGCGTGATGACGGATCTCGACGGGCGATCCTCGCTCGAAGGGCTCTCCGCGGTCGGCGAAGTCGCCTCGACCGGCGTTCACGGCGCCAACCGCCTCGCCTCCAACTCGCTTCTTGAAGCGGTCGTTTTCGGCGCACGCATCGCTGACCGGTTGAGGTCGGAACGCCTGCCCCCACGCAAGGGCGCGACGGCGCCGGAAGCACGCTATGAACTCGCGCCGAAGCCCGCCGACGCCCAATTGATGATCCGCCTGCGCCGTGCGATGTCTTCGGGCGCAGCGCTCATCCGCTCCGCCGAGAGCCTTGCCGGCGTCATCGGCGTGATCGAGGAGCTGAACGAGAACCCCCTGATGACAAGCGGCCTCAAAAGCGCGCTGTCGACCGCCGAGCTGATCGCGCAAGGCGCGCTCTTACGCGAAGAAAGCCGCGGCGGGCACTACCGCAGCGACTTTCCGGACACGGATGATGAAGCGATGAACACGGAAATCTGCCTCGCCGAAGCGGCCGATCTTGAATGGGAGGAGATGCGTTGACCAACCTCCCGCCCTTCATCATCGAAGACGCCGTCAAGCGCGCGCTTGAGGAAGACCTCGGCCTCGCGGGCGACATCACGAGCGCGGCGTGCGTACCCGCCGACGCGATGAGCCGGGCGGATCTTGTTGCGCGCCGGCCGGGCGTCATCGCCGGAATTGACCTTGCACTCGCCGCGTTCCGGCTCGTCGACCGCGACATCGACATCCGCATTGACAAGGGCGACGGCGCGCGGGTCGCGGGCGGCGACGTCGTCATGCGCATCGAAGGGCCGTCGCGCGGCATCCTCGCCGCCGAGCGCGTCGCCCTGAATTTCCTCGGCCGCCTGTCGGGCGTCGCGACGCAGACCGCGCTCTATGTCGAGGCGGCCGCGGGCACCCGCGCGAAGATCGTTTGCACAAGAAAAACGACGCCGGGCCTCCGCGCGTTCGAGAAATATGCGGTCCTCTGCGGCGGCGGCAAGAACCATCGCTTCGGCCTTCATGACGCGATGATGATCAAGGACAACCACATCATCGCGGCGGGCGGCATCGCGGCGGCGCTGACCGCGGCGAAAAAAGCCGTCGGCCACATGGCGGCGATCGAGATCGAAGTCGAGACGCTCGTAGACATGGAAGAAGCGCTCGAACATGGCGCGCGCATCATCCTCCTCGACAACATGTCGCTCGACGACCTCCGCCTCGCCGTCACGCTCAACAAGGGCCGCGCGGTGCTCGAGGCCTCGGGCGGCGTCACGCTCGACAGCGTCAAGGCGATCGCGGCGACCGGCGTCGACGTGATCTCCTCAGGCGCGATCACGCATTCGGCGCCCTGCCTCGATCTCGGGCTCGATTTTCTGGATTAGCGCGCGATGTCGGGGGAAAGCGCAGGCGCAGCGCCACGGCTCGGCGTCTGTTATTATCCGGAGCACTGGCCGGAGGCGATGTGGGCGCGCGATGCGGCGCGCATGGCGGAGATCGGTCTCAGCCAAGTGCGCATCGGCGAGTTTGCGTGGTCGCGCATCGAACCCTCGCCCGGCGCGTTTCACTGGGACTGGCTTGACCGCGCCATCGAAACGCTCGGCGCCGCGGGCCTCGGCGTCGCGCTCGGCACGCCGACGGCGACGCCGCCGAAATGGCTGATCGACCGGCATCCGGATATTCTGGCCCATGACCGCAACGGCCGCCCGCGGCGTTTCGGCTCGCGGCGGCATTACTGTTTTTCGTCCGAACGCTACCGCGCGGAGACGGCGCGCATCGTCGAGGCGACGGCCGCGCGCTACGGCCGGCATGACGCGGTGATCGCCTGGCAGACTGACAATGAATATGGTTGCCACGATACGGTGCGGAGCTATTCGCCGGAAGCGGCGCGCGCGTTCCGCCGCTGGCTCGCGGGGCGCTATGGCGATGTCGGCGCGCTCAACACGGCGTGGGGAACGGTGTTCTGGAGCCAGGAATACCGATCGTTCGACGAGGTCGATCTTCCGAACCTCACCGTCACGGAAGCAAACCCGAGCCATGTGCTCGACTTCTACCGGTTCTCCTCCGATCAGGTCGTTTCCTATAATCGTCTGCAAGCGGACATTCTCCGGCGTTTCTCGCCCGGCAAGCCCATCTTCCACAATTTCATGGGCTTCTTCTTTGACTTCGACCATTTCGCGGTCGGCGCCGATCTCGATTTCGCGGCCTGGGACAGCTATCCGCTCGGATTTCTCGACGTCGCGCCCTTCCCGCCCGAAGACAAGGTCCGCTATCGCCGGCAAGGCCATCCCGACATCGCCGCGTTCCATCACGATCTTTATCGCGCGGCGGGGCGCGGACGCTTTCAGGTGATCGAACAACAGCCGGGCCCGGTGAACTGGGCGCCGCATAACCCGGCGCCGCTTTCCGGCATGGCGCGGCTGTGGGCGATCGAGGCCGCTGCGCACGGCGCCGAGGCCGTCAGCTATTTCCGGTGGCGCCAGGCCCCCTTCGCGCAGGAGCAGATGCACGCCGGGCTCCTCCGCCCCGACGATAAACCGGCGCCCGCTTACGAAGAAGCGCGGGCGGCCGCGCACGATCTCGCCGCGCTTCAGCCAGCCGCGCCGGCGCCGGCGCCGGTTGCGCTCGTCTTTTCCTATGACGCGCACTGGCTCTACGAAGCGCAGCCGCAAGGCGCGGCGTGGACTTATTCGGGCCTCGTCTTCGAATGGTATTCGGCGCTGCGGCGCTTCGGTCTCGATGTCGACATCGTGCCGCCCACGGCGCCGCTGTCGGGCTACAAGGCGGTGTTCGCTCCGTCGCTGCCGATCATCGACGCGGACTTTGTCGAGCGCGTGCGGGCGACCGGCGCCCTCGCCCTGTTCGGACCGCGCACGGGATCAAAGACGCTATCACTCACCATTCCGCCGACGTTGGCGCCCGGCGCGCTGAAGGCGCTGATCCCGCTCACCGTCACACATGTCGAAAGCTTCCCCGCGGATCATCGCGAAACGGGGACGTTCCATGACGGAAAAGTCGCGGGGCGCATCTGGCTTGAACATGTCGAGACGGCGCTCGCCCCGCTCGCGGCGCGCGCGGATGGCGGCGGCCTCCTCTACCGGAACGGCAAGGCGCTATATCTGACAACGGTTCCCGATCACGCGTTTCTTGCCGCGATCATGTCAACGATGCTCGCAGAGGCAGGCGTTGCGAGAGCGCCTGTCGATGCCGACATCCGCTTGCGCCGGCGCGGCGATCTCGTCTTTGCATTCAATTACGGGCCTGAACCGCGCAACGTGTCGGCGATCGCCGGCCGCGCGGACTTCGTGCTTGGCGCGGCGCTTATCGAGCCGGCGGGCGTCGCCGCGTGGCGGCGCACAGCATGAAAGCGGCGCGCCTTGCAGCGCGCCGCTTTCTTTGAGCATTGTCCGGCGTCTTACTGCGGCGGCGCGAAGCCGTTTTCCGAGCCCCAGAGATACCAGTTGTCGACGACGGTGCCGGTCAACAGGATGCCGATGCCGCCTGTCAGCGTGCAGAGCACGGCGAACCACCACGCCCAGCGATGGATCGACTCCATCGTGGCGTTGAAGCCCATCGTCCATCTCCAGAAGAGGGCCGCGCGCTCCGACGCCGTGCCGCGGTCGGTGATCTGCTCGATCTCGCGCTCGCCGCCGAAGCGGCTGACGGCGAGGATCGTCGCGCCGTGCATCGCGAAGAGGAGCGCCGACCCGTAAAGGAATACGATCGAGAGCATGTGGAACGGGTTGTAGAAGAGGTTCCCGTAGATGAGCGAGAAATTGTTCGTCCACTCAAGGTGCGAGAAAATGCCGAAAGGAACCGCTTCCGACCAGCTGCCCATCATGATCGGCCGGATGAAGCCGAGCACGAGATAGAGCCAGATCGCCGAGGCGAAGGCCCACGCGACATGCGTGCCCATGCCGAGCTGGATGGCGCGGCGATAGGTTCTGACCCACCAGAGAATGATTGAAGCGGTGAGGAAGAAACCGGCCATCAGCCACCAGCCCCCTTCGTTGAGCGGCGGGAAGATCTTGAGGCCGTGTTCCGGGAGCGGCGCGTCCAGCGACAGCCAGGCGAGCTGGCCGACGAACTTGATCGGGTCCCAGTTGACCGAGGCGAGCATGTTGAGCCCGATGATCTCGATCGCGAAGAAGAAGCAGATGATCGAGGCGACGCCCGTCCAGCCGAGATAGATCGGCCCGATCTGCGCGTCGCCGATCTTTCCGAAGAGATAGGAGAACCCCTTAAGCTTCTCCCGGCTCCAGTCGCCCGCGGGAAGCGGGACGCCTTCGTCGAAGTGGCCGCGGAGCTGAACCTGCGTGAAGATGTTCTGATATTCCGACATGGGTTCTTATCCTTCTAATTCCAGATCGGAATGTTCTTCCACCAGTTCCACCACTCGACCCATGAGCCGTCGTAGAGGGGACCGGAGATGATGATGCACACCGCGCTCCAGAAACCGGCGGAGAGCGCGAGGAAGAGGCCGAGCCGGTGAATGCCGAGCGTGCCGATCGAGTAGCCGAGCACGTCCCGGAAATAGGTGTTCTCGTGTTCGGGCGCCTTCACCTCGTTGCCCTTCTGCGGATTGACCGCGGAGAGCACGAGCGAGCCGTGCAGCGCGAGCGCGAAGCACGTCGTGAAGAAGAACGTGATCGCGATCATGTGCGCCGGATTGTAGTGGAAGTTCACGTAGGTGTAGCCGGTCGTCGACACCCAATCGAGGTGGCTCATGATGCCGTAGGGGAAACCGTAACCCCATGCGCCCATCAGGAACGGCCGGAAGACGACGAGCGTCACATAAGCGAAGATCGCGACGCCGAAAGCGATCGGCACGTGCAGTCCCATGCCGAGCTTGCGGCAGATTTCAACCTCGCGCAGCGCCCATGAACAAAAAGCGCCGATCGCGCAGATCGTGATGATCTGCCAGAGGCCGCCCTCCGCCATCGGCGCGAGCGATAAGCCGTAACTGACGTCCGGCGGATCGATCGAGATGAGCCAGGGGTTCCACACCCCTTCCATCGACGCGCCCCAGAAGATGAGCGCAGTGCCGAGCACGGCGAAGAATGCGGCCGTCACGCCGAAGAACCCGACGTAAAACGGCCCGACCCAGAAATCGAAAAGGTCGCCGCCGATCAAGGTGCCGCCGCGCACCCTGTATTTCCGTTCAAAACTTAAAAGCGCCATGGCTTATTTCCTTCTCGCCTTAGCTCTCGGCTGCAGCAGCGGCAGCCCGATGCGGCGAAGTTTTCGTCGGCCGAAGTCGAAGGCTTGTTGACGCGGGCAGGCTACAATCAGTCACGAAGCGCCGGCGCGCGAGCGGAGATCCCCCCGCGCGCCGGTCGGCGTCGCCGCCTTAGGTGACCTGTTCGGTCGACTCGATCGACGCCGACGCCGCGGGCGCCGTGCCGAGCCAGTTGAAGCGCGACGTGCTGAGCAGGATGAAGTGAATCAGCAGGGCGAGCGTGAACAGGAAGATGAACAGTGCGATCAGCGCGCGGCGCGGATCGAACAGCAGCCAGACTTTCCACATGGGGACGTCTCCTATCCGATGAAGGTCGAAAGATAAGTCCCAGCCAAACGCACGCCTTCCTCAAGCGAGGAATAGCCGTTCGGCCCCGGAATCCACGGCCGCCACATCCACACCAGGAAGTGCGCGATGATGGCGATCACCGTGAACATGATGAAGCTGCCCATAAAGATTTTATGGAACTCTTGCGCTTCAGACGCCGTCAGTCCTGACAGCGAATCAGATCGTGATGGGTCGGCCATTGAATTTCGCCTCCTTTGTTTCCATCAGTCTCTACCGCAACTCAGCCCTGCGGCTCTGGGCTTCTAGTCTTCGGCGCGGACGTCGCCGAAAGTCTTCAGGCCTAACGCAACTCAAGGCGCTTCCTGGGGCTGTCCGTTCACCCCATGAAGATCCACGGCGCGACGCTGCGCGCCGCCGTCGTCGCCTCTTCGAAGACGGAAACGCGCGCAGCGTTCCGCCCGAGCGGGCGCAGGCTGCGCGGCAGGCATCTGCCGATCAGCGCGACGGGAAGAAAAATGAGGAAGGCGATCGCGAGATAGAGCCGGTATTCAAACCGGTCTCGCGGCGCCGCCTCGGGGGAGTGTTTCAAGGCTGTCGTCATCTCTCGCCCTCCTCAAACCTCATGCTGCGCGCGCCGCCGCAGCGACCGCTTCAAGTCTCGCGCGCGTCACGGTCGTTTCGCCGGCCGCGCGCGCTGCGCGCTCGACCGCGTCCCGCAGCGTCTTCGCCGCGGAAATGCGCGTCAGCACCGGATAGCTTTCGATCATCCGCTCGAGGCCTGCGCTCGCGTCGGCGTCCCACGTCATTTCGCGATGAAGGCGCGCGGGCGTCGCGTCGGCCTTGTCGAGCTGCGTCGCCAGCGGAAGAATGTGAAAAAGCGCGTCGAAGAGCGCGTTGCAGTATTCCTGCACGATATAGGTCGCGCCCGCGTAGCCCATAAAGGGCGTGCCGGTCGCGCGACGGATGACGGCGCCGGGGAACGATGCGGGGATGTACGCCGCGGGCCTTCCGGCCTCCGCCGCATACATGCGCTCATTATAGCTGCCGAAGACGACGAACGGCGTTTTCTTGTGCATCAGCGCGCGCACGGTTTCGTTGTCAGTCTTGGCGCCCGATTTCCGAGGCACCGCGAAGGCGCACGGCATGCCGAGCTCGGTTTCGAGAAAATTGCGAACGCCGCGCACGTATGTCTCATTGGCGACGATGGCGAAATTCGCCGTGCCGAAGAAATCCTGCGTGACGGAACGCCAGAGATCCCAGACCGGCTTGATGGTCGTGTGCTTCTCGCGCTCGATGAAGGGTTCAGGATCAAGGCCCGTCAGCTCGCCGAGCTTTCTCAAGAACGCCGTCGTGCTTTGAAGGCCGATCGGCGCCTGCAAATACGGTTTCTCCAGCGCTTCGCAGAGCAGGCGCCCATATTCGCGGTACATGCAGACATTGACGTCGGCGTCGATCAGCCGGCGCACATCCGCGAGGTGGCTGCCGAGCGGGAACGCCATGTTCACTTCCGCGCCGACGCCTTCGACGAGGCGGCGGATCTCCGCAAGATCGGACGGCGTGTTGAACATGCCGTAGGCGGGGCCGATGATGTTGACGAGCGGCTTTGCGCCCTCTTTCTTCTTCATCGGCTTCGGATTGCGGCCTTTGGTGCGGCCATATTCGGTCCACAGCCACAGGAGCGCGCGGTCCGCCGATTGCCATTGATCCTCGTCGATCGTGCGCGGCAGGAAGCGCTGAATGTTGGAGCCTTCGGGCGTCACGCCGCCGCCGATCATTTCCGCAATCGAACCGGTGACGACGACGGCGGGAAGTTCGGGGTCGAGCACGCTGCGGGCGCGCTTCATCGCCGCTTCAGTGCCGTGCTGGGCGAGTTCTTCTTCGCCGAGCCCGGTGACGACGATCGGCAATTCATGCGGCGGCAGCGCGTCGGTGTAATGGAGCACCGAGGTGACGGGCAGATTCTCGCAGCCGACCGGCCCGTCGATGATGACCTGCAGGCCCTTGATCGCCGTGAAGATGTAGACCGAGCCCCAATAGCCGCCCGCCCTGTCATGATCGAGGATCAGCATCCGATCGGCTCCTCGATATTCGCTTCGGCTTTCGCTTTGGCGTCGAGCTTCCGTCTCTGCTTGGCGCGGAAATCAGGGCGCTCTACGGGCGTATCCTGCCAGACGCCGGCCTTGTCGCCGGCGCCGACGCCTTCGAAGAAGTCGCGCATCGCGTCGAAGCGGCCCTTGGAGGCGATGGCGGCATTGACGACTTGCGCGAGCGAGCCGGCGCCGGCGGGGCCGAACAGCGGCCGGGCAGAAATGAGATTGGTGAAATAAAGCGCGGGCGTCGCGCTTTCCTTCGCCTTCTGCACCACCGGCGTCGTGCCGATGACGAGGTCGGGGCGGAATTCTTCGAACGCCGCGAGATCCTGTTCGAGCGAGGCGCGGTGCTGGACCCTGACGCCCTTGCCTTCGAGCCAGGCGCAATCTTCCGCCGACCAGCGCGTTTTCGGGCAGGCGCTGCCGACATAACGGACGTCCGCGCCGCTTTCGACAAGCAGGCGCGCGACGAGGAGTTCCGATCCCTCATAGCCGGACAAGGTGATGCGGCCCTTCACGGGCGCGCCGCGAAGCGCCCCGGCGATCGCCGGCAGCACCGCGTTCTTCGCAGCCTGGATTTTCGACTCCGCAACCCCGCATGTCGCGCCGATTGCAGCAAGCCAGGCGGCTGTTCCATCGACGCCGACCGGGGCCGATCCGACGACGGCGCGCCCCGCCGCTTCAAACTCGCGGATCGAAGCGGTGTAGAAGGGATGGATCGCTGCGACCGCGGCGCAATCAAGCGCTGAGTAAAGCTCGCGCCATTCGCGCGTCGGCACCACGGGGCCCGCCGCGAGGCCCATCGGCTCCAGCATGCGGCCGATTCCGACGGGATCGGCCGGGAACATTTCGCCGAGCAAGGTGACGCTTGGCCGGCCGTTCGCGGGCGCTGAACCGCGCTGGACAGGCCCCTGCTCCGCTTCAAGACGCGCATAGTTCAGCATCGCGCCGGCGAGAACGTCCTTGGCTTCCGCATGCGTCGGCACGCCGAAGCCCGGCACGTCGATGCCGATGATGCGCACGCCGTTGATCTCTTTCGGCAGCAGCCGCAGCGGCACGCCCGACGCCGTCGGCACGCAAAGATTGGTGACGATGACCGTGTCGTACTTTTCGGGGTCCGCGAGCTTGAACACCGCCTCGCGGATATCCTCGAACAATTTTCCGGTGACGAGCGTTTCGGAATTGAACGGCACATAGCCGACCGTCCGCCGCGCGCCGTAAAAATGCGACGTGAAGGTCAACCCGTAAACGCAGCAAGCCGAGCCCGACAGCACCGTCGCCGTGCGCCGCATGCGAAGCCCGACGCGCAAGGACCCGAAAGCGGGGCACATGCTTTGCGGCTGATCATGCGGACCCATCGGATAATCGCGCGCATAGCCGTCGAGCACGTCGCTCTTGCCGGCCGCGCGCGCCGCTTCGCGCATCGTCTTCGCGCCGGCGTGACAGCCTGCTCCGTCGCCCGTTGCGGCGGCGTTATTTTCTGGCGCTGTCAGGGCTTCGCTCATTCTTCGTTCAGACCGCGTCGTAAACGACTTCAAGGGAGGGTTTTTCGACGGCGTTCTTGCCGCACATGTCGGCGACGGTCGCCGGCGTCAGCACGAAATCGACGCCAGTCTGCTCGGCCGAGAAAAGGCCGAGCAACCCATCCTGCGTCAGCGGGCGAGGATGCGTCGGCGGCGCGAGGCCGACATTGTCGGCGAGCATCTGGAACAGCGGCGCCCAGCGGTCGCCGGGGCGTCCGACGATCTGGTAGTTCGCGCTCTTCTTCCTGATGTCGTCGTCCGCAGGGATCGCTGCGAGCACCGGAATGCCGACTTTTTCCGCGAACGCTTCGGCCTCGCCGGTGCCGTCATCCTTGTTGATGACGATGCCGGCGACGCCGACATTGCCGCCGAGCTTCCTGAAATATTCGACCGCCGAACAGACATTGTTGGCGACGTAAAGCGACTGAAGGTCGTTCGAGCCGACGACGATCACCTTCTGGCACATGTCGCGCGCGATCGGCAGGC
>CAZOEB010000088.1:0-13690 GCA_964578685.1 uncultured Caulobacterales bacterium | reverse complement strand
CTCAAGGGTCGGTGGTCGCCTCCGACGCCTTCTTTCCTTTCGCGGACGGCCTTCTGGCGGCGGCCGAAGCGGGTGCGACCGCCGTCATTCAGCCTGGCGGATCGATGCGCGACGACGACGTGATCCGCGCAGCTGACAAGGCCGGCCTCGCCATGGTGTTCACAGGCATGCGCCATTTCAGGCACTGATTTCGGCTGCGCGAAGTCAGTTTTCGTGCCGCACGCATTTGAAAGGCGTCGCCCAAACGAACCGCGTTCGCCGCCGGAAAGGTCACGATTTCGCTGAGGCGCGCTCCACGAGTTCGCTCAGCTTCTGGTTCATCAGCGACAGCTTGCCGATCGACATGCCGGCGCTGATGTCGAGGTCGTCCGCAAAGCGAGCGTAGCGGTTCGCGGGCTCTGCGTGCTTGCTCCGCCAGGCGGTAAGGAGCGCATCGAGCCAGTTCTTGTCGTTCCGGTCGGGCTCTTTCTTCGCCATGCGCGCAATTGCGATTGCAAGATCGCCCTGACGGATCGACAATTCGTCGCTGAGTTTTTCGGCGGCTAAACGGTCGTGGTGGCCCTCGTGAGTCGCGTCGCGAGCGGCGATGCGCGCGGGCTCGATGGAGAAGGCGCGGCCCACGGCGAAAAAGACGGCGCCGATCGCTTCAGCCGACCATACCGTCGCCCGCGAGAGATTGACGATGTCGAATGCGAATTCCAGCGCCGGCATCAGCGCCGCCTGCTTCGCCAAGGGTTCCGGAGCGCCTTGCTTTCTCCAGCGGTCGGCGCGCTCCTCAAGCGCACGCGCCTCGTCCGCCGGCAGAATCGACGGAAGCACTTTCTTCAGCGCCTGGACGGGCGCCTTGTACCGATCGACGACGCCCTTGATGCCGTGCTTGGCGAGCACGTCGCCCGCCTCGACATTTGAAATGATCTTGTTGACCTGCTCCTCCAGGAGCGCGACCGCGGTCCAGTAGAGATCCGTTTGCAGCGAGGCCGGCGCCTTGTTGTCGAGCGCGTCGACGCCCGCGCCGAAATCCCTCAGTTCAAGAATGCGCCGCGCCGCCTCATAGCTCAGGGCGACCTCCGCGAATCCGGCGCCGGAGGTCTCCATCAACTGGTCCATGAACGTCGCGCCGCAGGTGTCGACGATCTCATTGGAAACGCGGGTCGCGATGATCTCGCGCCGCAGGCGATGCGACTTCATCGCCTTCTCGAATTTATGGGTCTCGGCGGGGAAGTAGAATCCGAGCTCTCGCTCGAACATCGGATCGTCGGGCGCCTTCGAATTCACCAGCTCCTCGAATATCTCCATCTTTGCGTAGGCGAGGAGCACGGCGAGTTCAGGGCGCGTCAGACCCGCACGCATCAATTTGCGCGCCGCTATCGCCTTGTCGTCGGGAAGGCCCTCAATGGCGCGGTCGAGCCGGCCGTTCGATTCGAGCCGCGTCATCAACCGCTGATAGGCGTCATTGTCGGCCGCAGCGGTCTTCTGCATCAAAGACAGCGCGCGCGTCTGGTCATAATTGTGCTGCAGGACGTGCGCGGCGACGTCTTCCGTCATTTTCTTGAGGAGCGCGTTGCGCGCAGATTCCTTCAACTCGCCGTTCTCGATCGCTCCCGACAACAGGATCTTGATGTTGACTTCATGGTCGGAGGAATCGACGCCGGCGGAATTGTCGATCGCATCGGTGTTGATGCGCCCGCCCGCAAGCGCGAAGGCGATGCGCGCAGCCTGCGTGAGGCCGAGATTGGCCCCTTCGCCCACGACTTTCATGCGCATTTCGTCCGCGTTGACGCGGATCGAGTCATTCGCCCTGTCGCCGACGCGCGCATTGTCCTCGTGCGGCGCCTTGAAGTAGGTGCCGATGCCGCCGAGCCAGAACAGTTCGACATCGAGCTTCAGGATCGCGCGCATGATCTCCTGCGGGGTCGCCTGCGCGGCGTCGAGCCCCAAGAGGCTCTTCATTTCCGGGCTGACCGGGATCGACTTCGCCGACCGCGGGAAAATCCCGCCCCCCTTTGAGATGAGCTTCCTGTCGTAGTCCCGCCACGACGAGCGCGGCAGCGCGAACATGCGCTTGCGTTCTGCGAAGGACGTTGCGGGATCGGGATTAGGGTCGATGAAGATGTCGCGATGATCGAAGGCGGCGACAAGCCGGATCTTCTCCGAGAGCAGCATGCCGTTTCCGAAAACGTCGCCCGACATGTCGCCGATGCCGGCGACGGTGAAGGGCTCGGTCTGGATGTCCTTGCCCATCTCGCGGAAATGGCGCTTCACCGCCTCCCAGGCGCCTCGGGCCGTAATGCCCATGACTTTGTGGTCGTAGCCGGCGGCGCCGCCGGAGGCGAAAGCGTCGCCGAGCCAGAATCCGTATTCGGCGGAAATGCCGTTCGCCGTATCGGAGAAAGTCGCGGTGCCTTTGTCGGCGGCGACGACGAGATAGGGATCCTCGTCGTCCCATCGCACGACGTTTTTCGGCGTGACGGTCTTCCCGCCGACGATGTTGTCGGTGATGTCAAGGAGGCTGCGAATGAACTCGATATAAGCCCCGCGCCCTTCTTCGAAGACGGCGTTGCGATCGCCGCCGGCGGGCAATTGCTTCGGATAGAATCCGCCCTTCGATCCCGTCGGCACGATGACCGCGTTCTTGACGCGCTGCGCCTTCACAAGGCCGAGGACTTCCGTGCGGAAATCCTCGCGGCGATCGGACCAGCGCAGGCCGCCGCGCGCCACCGGCCCGAAACGCAAATGGACCCCGTCGACCCGCGGACCGGACATGAAGATTTCGCGATAGGGCCGCGGCTCAGGGAGGTCGTCGACCGCCGCGCTGACGATCTTGAAGGAGATGTAAGGCTTGACCGAGGAGTCCGCGTTGCGCTGGTAGTAATTCGTGCGGACCATCGCGAGAATGAGATTGAGGAAACGCCGCAGGATGCGGTCTTCATCGAGGCTTTCGACCGCTTCCAGCAGTTCCTTGACGCGCGCGACCGCGGCGTCGAGTTCCTTGAGCCGCGCTTCCTTCTTGGCGGGACCAGCAGGATTGAAGCGGGCGTGAAAGGCGGCAACAAGCGCGCGCGCGATCGCCGGGTTCTTCGACAGCGTCTGCTCGATATATCCCAGCGAGAAGGGAATCCCCGCCTGCAGAAGGTACTTGGCCGCGGCCCGGAGCAGCCACGCCTCGCGCCAGTTCAGCCCGGCGCTGACGACAAGAGCGTTAAATCCGTCGTCTTCCGTCCGGCCGCTGAAAATCGCCTCCAGCGCTTCCTCGACATTCTTGCGCACGGCGCCTTTGTCGACGGCTCGCCCGAGGCCCTCTTCCGTCCGGAAATCGTGGATGATGCAGGGCGGGAGACCGTCGCCCGGCGTCACTTCGTAGGTCGCCTCCTGCGCGACGTTCAGGCCGAGATGCTCCAGCGGCGGGATGACCTTTGAAAGTTTCAGCGGCTCGCCGCGCCGATAGAACTTGATGTTGATGACGTGGTCGGGGTCGCCCGGGCGCGTGAAAACGCGCTCCGTCTGGGTCGCGCCGCCCATCCCCTCAATGACCGCGATGTCCTGAAGCGCTTCTGAAGGTTCGACATGTTCCCGATAGGCGGCGTCGAACGCATATTCGTAGCGTTTGAAGAGGCCTTGCGGCGTGGCGCCGTCATGGGCCGCGCGCACGGCGTCGAGAAGTCCGTCAGACCAGTTTCTGGTGATCAGCCTGATGCGCCGCGTCAGTTCCGCGATCGCCGGACCTTCCGGCGCGCCGGGCTTCAGCCCGATGATGTAGTGGACGCGAACAAGCGACGCGTCCCCGAAATGCGGATTGAACGCTGCGACGTGGCCGTCGTAAGCGGCGGCGAGCGTCGCGCCGATCTGCTCCCGCACCGTTGACGAAAATCGGTCGCGCGGCACGAAGACGAGCGCTGAAACGAACCTGTCGAACCTGTCGCGGCGCAGGAACAGTTTGGTGCGCGGACGCTTATAGAGACGCAGGATCCCCAACGCCGTCTCGCGCAAGGCGTCGACTTCCGCCTGGAGAAGCTCGTCGCGTGGAAAGGTCTCGAGAATATGGACAAGCGCCTTGGCGTTATGGCCGCCCGGCTTGAAGCCCGCGACTTCGACCGCGCGTTTCACCTTGAGGCCGAGGATAGGCAGGTCGGACGCCGGACGATTGTAGACATCGGAAGTCAAGAGCCCGACAAACCGCTCCTCTCCCGTCACTTTTCCTTCGGCGTCGTAGAGCTTTACGCCGACATAGTCGAGGTGAACGCGGCGATGGACGGTCGAACGCGCGTTCGCCTTGGTGATGATGATCGGATCGGCGGAGCTCATGAAGGCGGCGACCGGCGCCGAAAGCTCGCCCTCGTCGGAGAACGTCGTTTTCAGGACGCGCCGCACGCCGTCACGCAGAATGCCGAGGTCGCCCTTTTCATCGCGCACGAATTTCGCACGGCCGTTCTTCACCGAATAGGCGTAGCGGCGCACGCCGAGAAACGTGAATTTCGACTCGTAAAGCTTTTCGAGAAACCTGATCGATTCGGCGCGCATTTCCGCATCGCCGCCCTTGAATTTCGCGGCTTTTAACTGGTCGATCGCGGACCGCATCCGCGCCGTCATCGCAGGGAAATCGCCGACAGCAAGCGCGATATCGGCGAGAACGCTTTCAATCTCGGATTGCAGTCGCGCGACTTCCTCGTCGTCGACGGGCGGATCCATTTCCGCGTGGATCATCGATTCGGCGATTGTCGCCGCGCCGTCATTCTGTCGCTGGCCCTTGGCGTCGCGAGAAGTGTTGACGACGGCGTTGACGAAGAACGAGACCTGTTTTCCGGCTTCGGCGAGCGCGCTGGTCACGCTGTCGACGATGAAAGGCATGTCGTCAGTCGTAATGTCGAGGACGAGCCGGGTGTCGCGCCAGTCGTCGCTCTTATGCAGGCGCAGCGCGATCTTCGGTTTGCCGGGCAGGCGTTTGTCGCTGACCCGGAACGCTTCGATCGCCCTCGCGAGCAATCCTGCAGGCTCATCCCAATGCCGATCATCGCCGGTCGCGAAGCGGACCAACTGTTCGATATACGCTTCAAATGCTTCGGAGAGCGCGCCCGATTTCGTCTTCGGCGCGTCCTTGCTGGCGCGCGCGAGATCGATCACGCGTTTCAGAGTCTTCGTGTCTGCAATTGAATGAAAGCCTTCGGCCACCGACATCCTCCCGAGGAACCCGCGACCGTCGTCAGCGCGTCCGCTGAAGGACGCGCACGTTCGCCCGGCCGGGCCCGTTTTGCGCGGGTCATAGCGTAACGCGGCTTTGAAAGTCTAACGGAATAAGCCCGGCTTCAGGCCTTCGCGGCGGCCTTTGCAAGAACCGCAGAGGCAGGTTCCGCAGCGTCCTGGCGGTTGATTTCGCGGCGCACAAGACCGGTGCGCGGATATTTGAGGTCGGCGGCGCTTCCGATCATCGTGGAAGCCGCCCATACGGCGCCTGTTCCAAAGGCGAGAATGGTCACGACCGACAACGTAACAAGCGATAATCCTTCAAGGCGCAGGAGCGCGACGATGACAAAAGCGCTGGCGGGAAGCATCGCGGCGAGCGCGGTCAGCCGGTGCGCAGCGTGAAAGGCGGATGCAGCGAGTATCCCGAGGACAAGCACGGCGATGATCTCAAAACGTGTCGATAAGGCCGGGGCTGGAACCGCGAGCATGAATGCGCCCGCGCCGAAAGCGGCGCTGACGACCGCCATGGTCGACGTATAGTGAGCGCGCCAGCGAAAGGGCCGCGAGGCGATTTTGTCGCCAGCGCGAAATTCCTTGCGGTATCGCCGACACAGATAGAGCGCGGCGAACAGCATCGCAGCCCAGACGCCTGAACGGAGCGGCAGGTCGCGCGCGACGACGATGGCGACGAAAATTGCGGCGGCGGCGAAGATCGCGAGGCCCGGACCGCCCCAGCGAGAGAGAAGATCGATGAGGTGGAGGCTCGCGGCGCGCGATCGCGCGGGTTTTCGCGCGGGGTGAGGGGCTGCAACGGCCGCCTCCGCGGCGAGAGCCTGGAGATCGCGAACGCTGAGCGTTTCTTCCGGCGGCGTCTGCGGCATCGAGGGTCGCCAAGCCTTCTTCGGCGTCGACCGCCATCAGGCGACGCTCTGTGTTAACGATTTGCTAACAGTGAAGGCTGGGCTGATTTGCCAACGTGGTCCATCCCCGCAATCAAGGATCGAATCCCGGCGGCGCAAGTTCAAAGCGTCGGAAATCGAATCCCGGCGCGACGGTGCAGCCGACGAGAGTCCAGGCGCCAAGGCTTTCCGCCGCCTGCCAGGCCCCGGCCGGAACGATCCCTTGCGGGTTTTCGCCCTTCAGCACGTCGGGACCGATGACGAGCGAAGCCCGCCGGCCGTCGTCGATTTCAAGTCGCAAGGGATCACCCGCGTAAAAGTGCCAGATCTCCGTCGCATCGATGCGGTGCCAATGGGAGCGCTCGCCCGCCTTCAGGAGGAAGAGAATTGCGGTCGACATCGCGCGTTCGTAGGGTCCGGCGGTGTCGCGAAAGGTTTCACGATAATGGCCGCCTTCCGGATGCGGCTGAAGTCGAAGGCGCGCGATGACGGCGTCCGCTGGCGTCGTCACGGCTTAACTTGATCGCCATAATACGCTTCGATTTCAATTCCGGCCTGACGAAGCTCGCCGCGGAGGGTAAGCGCGTCGATATTGACGGGATCAAGCGTCAGCGCCGACACGACATCCTCAGCTGCTTCGTCGTCGCGGCCGAGCGCGCGATAGGCGCGTGCACGGATAACGTAAGCCTCAGGCGACTTGACGCCGTTTTTTTCGGCGGCCGTGACGGCGTCGGCGGCCGCCTGCCAGCGACCGTCGGCGGCGAAAATCTTGGCGGCGACGAAATCGAGTTCCTTGAGCGCCGGCGCCCGTTCCTTGGCGCTTGTGACCGCCTTTTCGGCTTCTGCAATGTCGCCGGCCTCAAGCCAGGCGAGCGCCGCTTCGGCGAGAAGGCGCGCGCGCGTCGTCTCGTCGCCCGCGTCGGGCCGCGCTGCGGTTTCGGTCAGCCTGATCGCCGCAAGCTTCGGGAAACCGGCGGCGAGATCGGCGATGGCGAGGCAATGCTGAGCCGGCGCGCCGCCCCCTTCAAGCGCCCAGCGCTGAGCGCCCTCGCGCCCTTTGGCGAGATCTTCAACGATCAGCCGGACACATTCTTGATGACGCGCCCCGGAGCTCGCCTCGGAAGCAAGATAATCGGGAAGAAAGGGCGCCTCAGGCGTCAGAAGGGCGATGACAGCTTCAATCAGCATGGGTGCTGACTAGACTGCCGGAAGCCGGCCGAAAAGAGGCGGGGCCTATTCGGCCGCGTCGGCGCGCGGCGCTCGCCGCGGCGGCCTCTTTTTCGGGGTCGCGCGGTCCGAGGAAGGCTCTGTCGCTTTGGCTTTCTCGCCCCGGACAACGACGATGTTGCCTGCCGGTTCCGCCGGCGCCGCCGTTTTGCGCGGATCGGCCGGCAGAAAACAGGTGACCCGCGTTCCCTCGCCGGGCGTTGATTCCATCCGGACCCAGCCGCCATGCAGGCTGACGAGCCGCTGAACGAGTGAAAGCCCAAGGCCGGCCCCCGCCGACGGTCCGGCGGATTCAAAGGGCTCAAATACGCGCGCCTGGTCATCCGGCGACACGCCGCGTCCGGAATCGGCGACCCAAAGGCGTATGAGCCCCGGCGCGCGGTCCGCGCCGATCGTCACGGCGCCGCCCGGACCCGTATAGGCGAAAGCGTTCGACAGGAGGTTGAAGAGGATCTGCTTCAGCTTGCGCGGGTCGGCGCGGAAAGCGCCGATATCGGGATCGCAGGCGACCGACAGCGACACCTGCGTGTCCTCAGCCTTTAACGCGGAATAGGTCGCGGCGTTTGTGAGAAGCTCGCGCAGATCGACGTCCTCGAGATCGACCGACATTTTTCCGGCGTCGATCGCGGCGAGGTCGATGATGTCGGTGATCAAGTCGCGCAAATGATGCGAGGCTTGCAGGATCGACGCGATGTAGTCCTTCTGGCGATCGTTGAGGACGCCGAACATCTGGCCGTCGAGCATTTCCGTAAAGCCGATGATGGTCGCGAGCGGCGTGCGCAACTGGTAGGAAACGTGATCGACGAACTTCGATTTCTGCCGGTCGATATCCTCAAGAAGCGCGTTGCGCGCCTTCAGTTCCTTTTCGCGTTCGCGGCTGTCCGTCACGTCGAGGAAATAGAGGAGCGTCGCCCCGTCCGGCAGAGGCTCCGTCCCGAAGGCGAGCGTCCGCCCGTCCGACAGCGCGACGATTTCATCCCGCGAGGGAATGCGGTCCTCCGGCGACATGGATGTGGCGCGCCGCTTGGCGGCGGCGAGCGCCTGCGCGCCGGCGGTGACGCGCGACATCATTTCGGACAGCGCTCCTTCGATATGGGGGCGAGCGGAGAGCGCCTGCTCGTCGAAACGCCACATCTTGGTGAAGGCGGTGTTGTGCAGCCGAAGCTTTCCGTCGGCGCCGAACACCGCCACCCCTTCGGAGAGATTGTTGAGGGTCGCGCGCTGGACGTTGATCTGCGTGTTGAAGCGGGCTTCGAGGGCCATCTTCTCGGTAATGTCGTCGAAAACGACGAGCGCCCCGCCGAGCGGATGGCGGGCGCGGGCGACGCGCAGCATGCGAGCGTCCGGAAGATTCCAGACTTCGTCCGGCGCGCGTCCGTCCCGTTCGACGCCGGGAGCAGCCATACCCTCCGTATAGAGAGCAAGCTGGCGGCGTTTCCATTGCGCGAAGTCGGGCTGCTCCGGCAGGCGTCCGAGTTGGCGCAGCCGGTCGAGCAGCTCGTCATGCCGCGGCGCGCCCGCGAGATAGGCGTCTTCAAGGCCGAACAGCCGCTTGAAGGCGGCGTTGTAATAGACCAGCTCCTGGGCGGCGCCGAACATGGCGACGCCCGCGGGGACCTGGTCGAGCGTTGCGCGGTTGGCTTCGATATGGCGGTCGAGATCGGCCTTGGCGCGCTCGAGTTCCGTGATGTCGACGGCGAAGCCTGCAATGCCTGCGTCGCCGGCGGCGTGGACCGGGGTCTCCGTCACTTTGAGCGACCGCCTCGCGCCTTTGATATTGAGTGCGACGCGGCCTTCGATCGAGCGCCGCTCCGCGCTCGCGCGCTCCGCGATTTTCTTGACCGCGCTGTCGAGCTCGATCTGATCTTTCAGAACCGCCGCGGCGCTCGGCGCTTCCACGGCTTCGACATAGGCGGCGTTGACCCAGGCGAGCGACAAATCGGCCTGCCGGCGCCATGCCGGGATCGGCGCGCGCTCGAGCTGCACCAGCGCGCCATGGAGGTCCGCCGTCTTCTCCCGCACTTTGCCGAGAATGCCGCCGTCCTCCGCCATCCGCACGGCGGGATCGGTGAGCCAGAGCGCCACCTGACCGCCCGCGACGCGGCCGTCCGCCTCGATCGCGCGGCCTTCATTCGTCATCAGCGAGCCGGAAAAGGCGATGCCGTGCTGTCTGAGCTCCTGAACGAGGTCGCGCAGTTTTCGCTGCTGGTCGGGTCGGCTGTCGTCCTGCAGGGGCAGATCGCCCAGCGTGTTGAGAAGCCGTGTGACCGGCGTCGCCGTCGGGTCGTCGACATCGACGGCGAACGACATCAGCGAGGCGAGCGCTGCGGGACCGCCGAGGATCTTCGGCGTTCCCCAACCCTGCTCCATCGACTCGTAATCGTCTTCCCAAACGAGGACGAGGCCCGGATGGGCGGAAAGGACAGCATCCGATTTCTCAAGCTGGGCTTCGAGCTCGGCGAGTTTCTTGGTCCAGAAGGCCGAGGCGTTGCGGGACGCCGCCGAGACCCGAAACGCCCAGGCAAGCGCGGCGACTGTCACCGCGCCGGCCGCCAGCAGTCCGATCAGCACCGGATTGGGGCCTGCGGCTTCGATCCCCTGCGCCAGGACCGGCGTGGGCGTCGCCGAGAGCGCGCTGAGTGCGGCCGACGCCATCAGCGCCGCCGCACCCCGTCCGCTCGTCGCCGGAGCTTTCATTCCTGTGTCCTCGACGACCTGCCGCGCCCGGAGACGCATTCCGCGCGAAGGCCACATCTGGTGATCGACTGCGCCAACGGCTCAATATCTACCCTGTTCGCCTTGCCCCGCTAGGGGCTAGCGACCGCGAATCAGGACGGCCCGGCGGTTATTTTCAACAGCCGAGAGAGCGCGTCAGTTCGGTTGATCGGCGCTCTCTTTTTCTTCTTCCGTTTGACGCGATTTGCGTCCGAAGAGACCCTTGATCGCTTCGCCAGCGATGGACTTCACGGGGTCCTCGGATGCGGCGGACGTGTCTTGCGTGGGCGGCGAAGCCGCGCCTTCCTCCGAACCGCTCGGCGCTGCGGGGCTGCGCCCCAGTATGCCGTCGAGCAGCGCTTTGCCGGGATCGGCCGTTTCGCCGTCCGTGGGCTTCAGGGCGTTGTCCAGCAAGCCGCGCACGGTCTGCTCCGCGCGTCCGCGCACCAGCGCCTCGATATCAACCCCGATCGTCGGCGCCGAGAAGGTGCCGCCGACCCTGATCGGGATCGCGATGTTGCGCCCCGCTTTTCCATCCGCCGAAGTCGACGCTCGCGGCAGCAGCCGGATGTCCACCGCCTGATCGGGAAGGTTCACTTTCCCGGCGCCTGTCATCGTGAGGTAAGGGCCTTCCATGGAAATCGTCGGCGCCTGCATCTGGCCGTCGACGATTGTGAAGGTCGTCAGGAACTTCGAAAAATCGGTGCGCTCGTCAGGGCGGCGCGCTTCCGCGATCGCCGTGCTGATCGCTGCGGGATTGGTCAGGCCTCCCTCGTAGAGCTTCGTCACCGCCGATGCGATCTTGGCGATGTTGATGCCCTTCAGCGCGCCGTCGGCGAGATCAAAACCTCCCTTGCCGTCGAGCGATTCCATGATCGCCTTCTGGCTTGAGCCGGTGGCGTTGAAGGTGAGCGTGAAGCCGCCGAGCCCAAGCACGCGGTCCATCTTCATCAGGTCGATGGTGAACGGATTGGCGTCGACCGACGCCATCTTGAAATCGCCGGCGATCGAGGGCGTCGCCCGCGCCGCGTCGACGACAAGCTTGCCGGAGCCGCCGCCCTTGTAGAAGGCGATCTGCGGAATGTCGGCGGTCATGCGCGCATCGGCGATTTTCAGGCGCATCCGCGCCGCGCCTGTTTCAATGTCGTTCAGGAACACTTGTCCGGCGCTCAGGTCGAGATCGGCGTCGATGTTGCGAAGGCTCGTGAAGTCCATTTTCTCCGTCGACCACGCCGGAAAGCCCTGCGCCGCCGTCGCCGGCGGCGGCATATAGGGGCGCAGATCGAGCGCGCCGGTCGTCAAAGCGCCCGTCGCCTTCGGCTTGGCGCCCGACCAGTCGAGCTTCAGATCGCCTTCGGCGTCGATCTTGTCGAAGCCGATTTTCGCGGCTGACAGTGCGAGCGATGTCGGCGCGCCGGTCGCTTCGCCGGAAACGGAAAGCCGGTCAAACCCCGGCGCGTCCGCCAGCTGCACGTCGAACAATGTCGCAAGCGCCGGCAGGTCAGGCGCGTCAATCGTTATCGGCCCCGAATAGCTGAGCGTGTCGCCGCCGGCGATGAGAAGATCAGCCCCGACCGTCGCGGCGCCGAGGACGAGGTCGAGCTTCAGATTGCTGTCCTTCTTCGCAAGCATGTCCGAAAGGGTCGACAGGACGACTTTCGCCGTCGCCGGCGCGCCCTGAAAATTCATCGTGCTGTCGACTTCGAGCGGCTCGGAGAGACTTGCGAGGCGAACGTCGGCGTTGATTGAATCCAGCGTAAAGGTTTTTCCGGCCGCCGCATCCTCATAGACAGCCCGTCCATCGACGAGCCGCACCTCTCCGAGGCTCAGTTCCCTCGGGCCTTGCGCCGGCGCGCCGTCCGGCTGCGGCGCCGCCGGCTGCGACGCCAGATTCCAGTTGACGGCGCCGGACTTCGCCTTCTGTAAGTTGAGGTCGGGCCTTGTCAGGATAAAGCGGGAAATTTCGACGCGCCCGCCGAACAACGGCATCAGCTTCACGCCGATATCGGCGCGCTCGACGCGCGCGAGATGATCGCCGCTGAAGCCTTCGGCGTTCGCGACCACGAGATCGGAAACAGAGAACGCCGTGTTGGGAAATATCTTGAACGATATGTCGTCGCCGAGCGTCACGGCGCGGCCGAGCGCTTTTGACGCCTCGGCCTCGATCCTGCCCTTGTAGGAAGCCGCCGGCACAAGGTTCGGCGCCAGCAGCACGATCGCGACGAGAAGGGCCACAAGGACGGCGACGGCGGCGAGAAATCGGGTCATTCGGAACGCTCCTGACAGGGCGGAATTCGGTCGCCGTTTAAACGAGTTCAGGTTCAAAATTCCACCATCTCGCGAGCGCCGCAAGGCCGATTTCCGATCGTTAAGCTCCCCAACGCGGTTGGCGGACGCGGCGGCGGGGAGTAACTATGTGCATTCTTTGGTGCGGGGGCGCGCGCATGCGTTTAGGATGGCTTCCCTTCGTCGCAGCGTCATTCGCGCTTGCGGGTTCCGCGTTCGCGCAATCGAACGCCGCAGCGGCGGGACCTTCGCCCGCGCGTTTGCATGCAGGCGGAGCGGGAGGCGCAACCCTCTCCGACCCCTCGTCGATCGAGCCGTTTCTCGACGGCTATGTCGCCAATGCGATGGCGGACCAATATCCGCCCGGCATGATGGTCGCAGTCGCGACGCGCGATGCGGTCTTTATGAAGGTCTACGGCCTTGCCGACGCCGACAAGAACATCCGCGCCAGCGATACGACGCTTTTTCGCATCGCTTCGATTTCAAAGACCTTTGTTTGGACCGCGGTGATGATGCTTGTCGATGAAGGCAAGCTAAAGCTCGACGCCGACGTCGACACTTATCTGAAGACCGTAAAGGTCGGCGAGCGGGGGCTGCCGCCCGTGACCCTGCGCGATCTGATGGCGCACCGGCCCGGCTTCGAGGACACGTTCGGAGATTTCTTCCAGTCGAAGACCGGCCGCAATTTCGAAGAGGCGCTTGATCACACGAAACCCAAGCGAGTCGCACGTCCGGGCGAGCGCACGTCGTATTCGAATTGGGGGACGGACCTCGCCGCGCAGATCGTCGCCGACGTCACGGGCATGGCGTTTGATGAATTCGTCGAGACGCGGATACTCAAACCCGTCGGCATGACGTCGACGATTCAGCATGATCCGAAGTCCATCTCCGGCAAGGCGCTCAATGACGGGGCGCTCGAAGCGCGCCTTGCTGCGCCGCATAAGCTCGACGGCGGCGCGCCGGCGGCGATGATCCACGACGCGCTCGAACCGCTGCACGCCGCCGGCGCCGTCGCGTTCGATGCGCATGACGCGGGGCGGTGGCTTCAATTCCTCCTCAATGACGGCGTCGCCGGCGGCAAACGCCTTCTGACGCCGGAGGCCTTTGCGCGGATGCGCACGCGCGCCTTCCGGGACCGGCCGTTCGCACCGGACTTCGCGCATGGTTTCATGGAGACCGAGATCGGCGGCGCGATCACTTTCGGGCACGGCGGAACGCTGTCAGGCTTCATCAGCGACATGACGATCGCGCCGTCGCTCGGCGTCGGCGTGTTCGTCGCCGTCAACGGGGCCGAAAGCCCGCGGCTTCCCGACCTTGTCAGCCGGTACGTCATCGAGCAATTCGCGCGCGCGGAGAGCTATCCGACGCAATGGCCGGTCAAGGCG
>CAZOEB010000087.1:0-13956 GCA_964578685.1 uncultured Caulobacterales bacterium | reverse complement strand
CCGGCGGGAACAAGGAAGGCGCGATTGTCGCGACGACGCTGAAGCCCCACGCGACGCCGGTTCCCATGGCGATCAGCGTGAACATGTTGAGGCTCTTGTTGACAATCGAGGCCCAGGCGCGCGCGAAGAACGGCCAGCCCGCCCACCAGACGACCGGCGTCGCCAGCGCCATTTGCAGCCACGGATTGATCCGTGCCGGGATAATCCGATCGATCCCAAAGAAGTGCGCGCCCATTTCGAGGACGAGGACGGGGAGCGCGAGCGCGGCGCCGATCCAGAACCGCCGCGTCATGTCGGCGAGTTCGGGATTGGGCGCATCGCCTGCCGCCGGCGTCATTGGCTCGAGCGCCATGCCGCAGATCGGACAGGCGCCGGGGCCGTCCCGGACGATTTCGGGGTGCATCGGGCAGGTCCATTTGCCCCTCGGGGCGTGCGTCTTCGCCGCCGGCCCATGGGCCGCGTGCGCGGCGTGTCCATGCCCCTCATGTCCGAAGGCGCGCGCGTTTCCGGTTTCGCCCGCAGCGTATCGCGCGGGGTCTTGCCGGAACTTCGTCTTGCAGCCGGCACTGCAGAACAGGATCTCCGCGCCGTCATGGGTGAGGCGATGGGGCGTGTCCGGAACGACGGTCATGCCGCAGACGGGATCGACAGCTGTTTCGTGCGTCATACCCAGGGCGTCGGGCGCGGCGTGCATGGCGGGTTCCTCCCAATCTGGATAGGAGAGGTTTATATACCCCCATTGGGTATATTCGTCAAATACCCTCTAGGGGTATCCTTGCGCTACCTATCGCCCTTCGCCCCTTGCATCGCTCGTCGCCCGCCCGCGCCGGCTTTTAACGGCCGCCTGAAACCCGTCGGCGCCCTTTTGTCAGCCCGCCGCGCAGTTTTGTCGCTTCGCCTCATTGGAATTGAGGGGATCCGATGTCGCGGTCTCTCATCGGCCGAGAGCTATCCGCGGAGACGTTGCATGGAAATGTGGATGAAGGCGTCCGTAGCCGCGGCGTTTCTTGCGGGCTCGCCGGTACAGGCTGCGGACGAGGCCGCAGCCGCGGTCGACACGTTCCTCTCCGCCGTCGGCGGGCGCGAGGCGTGGGCGGCGTTGACCGGCGCCGTCAACGATTCCCAGCAGAACCGTCCCGCGGAACCGACCGTCGTGCGCGCCGTCATCACCATGGATTTTACGGCGCCGCGCTTTCGCATCGAAACGACCGCGGAGCATTTTCACACCGTGCGCGTCATCGACGGCGCAAAGAGCTGGCGCAAGACGCGCGACGGCGTCATCGAGGACGTGCCGGCCGATCTCTACGCCGACGACATGCGCTGGTATGGCGCCCATATCTACCGCACAATCCACCGGCTCGCGCGGCGCGATCCGGCGCTGTCGGCGCGCTTGGGCCCCGACGGGCGGCTCGAAATCATTGAGGACGGCGCACGCCTTCTCTGGTTGAAGCTTGATGCCAGGGGCGAGCCTTACGCCTTCGGCGCGCGCGATGACGAAAAGGGGTCTATCTGCGGCCCGTGGGAGTTCGACGCCGGCGGCGTCATGCATCCGATCTGGGTGTCGAACACGGATGGGACCTGGCGCGCCAGCGCCAAGTCAGTGACGCTCAATCCCGTCGTCACCGACGCCATCCTCGCCCGTCCCCCTCAATCCCGATAATTAAGCGGCGGCTTCCGGTCGCCGAGGAGGGATTTGTACTTGTATTTCGGCCCCCGCGCGGCGTCGAACTCCGCGCGGGCGGCGGCGCGCAGGTCCGCATCCTGATAAAGCTCGATGGCGGCGAGGCTCATCGCCTTCGCCGCATTCGTCGCGCCCTTGTAGCCGATCGACATGCCGCTCGCCGCGACCGCCTGCCACGAGTGGGCGGACGTTCCGGGAACCCAGGTCGCCGTGCCGAGACCGACGGTCGGCGCCGCCCACGAGACGTCGCCGACATCCGTCGATCCGTAGCCCAATGATTTCTCATAGGGCTCGATGCGGGCGGCGTCGGCGAGCGTCTTGGTCGGTTTGTCGAAGCTTGCGTAGATCTTCTTCGCGAATTCTTCCTCTTCCTTCGTGTAGGCGACGCCGCCTACCGTGGTGAGGTGTTCGTGCATGCGCTTCGCCAGCGTTTCGTTGATGAGGAGCGGATTGTTGCCGTGAATGATCTCCCACTCGACTTTCGTGCCCGTTCCGAGCGCCGCGCCGCGGGCGGCGTCTTCAAGGCGCGCCCAGATCGCCTCGACGCCCTCGGGGCTTGGGTGGCGCACATAGTAGAAGCTCTCCGCCGTGTCCGGCACGACGTTCGGCGCCGAGCCGCCTGAGGTGACGACGTAGTGCATGCGCGCGTCCTGCGGCATGTGTTCGTGCATCATGTTCGCCATCATGTTCATCGCCTCGACGCCGTCGAGCGCCGAGCGCCCGCGCTCGGGCGCGCCGGCGGCGTGCGCGGAAACGCCGGTGAAGCGGAATTTCGCCGAGCGATTCGCGAGCGTCGTGCGCGCATCCGCCGTGTTCTCGTCGCGCGCGTGCCAATGAATGGCGAAGTCGACGTCCTTGAAGAGGCCTTCGCGCACCATATAGACCTTGCCCGATCCGCCCTCCTCCGCCGGCGTGCCGTAAAGGCGGATCGTTCCCGGCGTCTTCGTCTCGGCGAGCCACTCCTTCACCGCGATCGCCGCGCCCATCGAGCCTGCGCCGAAGAGATTGTGCCCGCAGGCGTGGCCGGCCGCCTTGCCGCTGATCGGCGCGCGCGTCGCGAGGCGGTCCTGGTTGATGCCGGGCAACGCGTCGAACTCGGCGAGGATCGCGATGACCGGCCCGCCCGACCCATAGCTCGCAATGAAGGCGGTCGGGATGCCGGCGACGCCCTCCTCAATCGAAAAACCCTCCGCCCGCAGACGATCTTTCAGGAGCCCCGAGGACTTCTCCTCCTTGTAGCCGACCTCCGCATAGTCCCAGAGCGCGCTCGCGACCTCGGCGATCTCGCCCTGGCGCGCGTCGATCTTTTTGAGCAGCGCCTCCGCCGCCGGGGAGAGCGCGGGGCGGTCCTGCGCAACGGCGGGAGACACGAGGACGGCGGCGGACAGCAACAGGGCGGCAAGGCGCATCGGAAGATCCCTCTTGATGAAGACCCGCGACCCTGCCGCGCCTTGCCCGCCGCGACAAGGCTTTGCAGCCCTTTAATGAGGGGTTTCCGGGATCGCTAAACTTCGCGCCGGCGCGCTTGCCTGACCTTGACGGGGCATGAGGCAGAGTGAGGGGCCCTCATCCATAGAGATTCCCGTGCGCCAGACCCGTTTCGTCCGATCCTTTTTCTTCGCCGCTTCGACGCTGACGCTGATCGCATGCGCCGATGAAAGCGCCGTGCCGGACGGCGACCCGCGCAAGGGCGGAGAGCGCAGCCTGCGCGGCGTCGCCTATCGCGAAGACGCGCTCGCCGATGCGGAGGGCCGCTTTCACTGGGCGCAGGCGGCGATCGACAGCTACCGTCCGGCCGACCAGAATCTTTATCCCGCGCGCATCGAACCGCTCGACACCGGCTCCTGCTTCCTGACGAAGCCGAAGGAGGGCGATGTCGTCCGGCATGTCATCGTCGAACGCGGCGTCGGCGCGGCGCCGCTCTACCAGATGAGCGAGGACGACATCGGCGCGCGCGCCAAGCGCTATGTCGACAGCTATGTCGCGACCGGCGGGAAAGCGAAGCCGAGCGTCAGCTACGACGACGCGGATGTGATGCGGCTCGTCAATGTCGTCGTCACCGAAAAGTCGGCGCCGGTGCATCTCGTGCTGACGTCGGAGACGAACGTCATCTGGAACATCCTGCCCGCCGCCGGCGTGACGATCAGCGCGATCGCCGTCATCAGCGGCGACGGGGCCGGCGTCGCGCACGCGCCGGAGGGCGCCGTCGTTGAGGCGCTTTACGGAGAAGCGTTGCGGCGCTGCGATGTTCAACCTGCACGCCGTCCGAAAGAAGACTGGTCCTTCGTTCAGAACGCGAAGGGCGGCGGCGCCGCCATGAAGGAAGCGCTCGCCGACAACAATGCGCGCGCGAGCGCCTATGCGTCCTGGTTCATGAAGCGCTTCGGCGCCTCGGCGGAGGCGGGCGCGGTCGCCCATCGCGGGCTCGGCGCCGTTCTGATCGGCCCGATGCCCGCGGGCGAGGGCGCGCGCGTTCCGATGGCGACGCTGGAGGGGGCGACGGTCCTTCTTTCCCGCAGCGATCACTTCGTGCTCGGCGCGCGGCGCGACTATCAACGCAAGCTCGGCGAGCTGACGCAGGCGGCGGCGGCCGCCGCCGCAGGCGGCGATCTTAAGGGGCTGCTCGGATCATGAACCACCTCGAAACCGCGATCCAGAAAGTCACCACGTTCCTCTTCGCCGGGGCCGCAATCCTCTTTTTCGGGGTCAACGCCTATGTCTACAGCACGACCGCCGGCATCATGAACGAGCATCACGCGGCGCAGAATCCGCGCGACCCGTGGATGGCGCGCAACATAACGATCGTCGATCACCGCAACAGCGAGGGACGCGGTTTCAAACCCGGCTATCTCGAAATGGCGAAGGGCGACGACATTCGCGCCAACCGTTTCATCTCGATCAGCACCTATGTGACGCTCGACGACCTTTTGGGCGAGGGCGAACAGCGGCCTGAAAAATCGATGGAGGAAGTCTTCGTAAAGTCGCGCGCGGTCATCTTCGCCCGCGAAGAATGCGCGCGGCTTCTCGAAACGCTCGTCCGCAAGTGCGTCGTCGCCGGCGCGGACGGGCGGCTCGACGGGAACACGGCGCGGATCGACGCGACATTCCGGTTCGTGCAGCGCGACGATTTCGGCGCGCTTGAAGAGGACGCAACCTACGTCTTTACGACGGCGGACAATGTGCTGGTGAGGGACGCCAGCGTTTATATGAGCGGCGCCGGCCCCGCCCGCGTCGCGCTTTACAAAAAAGCGGCCAGCGAATGCGCCGCCATCCGCCGCCGCGACGGCAGCTGCGCGATAACGAGGCTCTCGATCCTGGCGCACCGGGGCAAAGACGGCCTGATCCGCCATACGGCGATGGCGGGCTATGCGTTTCTGCTGAAGGCGCGGGCGTAATAGTCGCTCGCCCCCCGCGACCCTCGGCCGCCCCCCGAACGCCAGCATTGGCGCCCTGCCCGGGCCCCTCTATACCCCGCCGGCCATGACGCCGCTCAAAAACATCCGCAATTTCTCGATCGTCGCCCATATCGATCATGGGAAGTCGACGCTCGCCGACCGTCTCATCCAGAAGACGGGGGGCCTTGCTGACCGCGAGATGAAGGAGCAGGTGCTCGATTCGATGGAGCTCGAGCGCGAGCGCGGCATCACCATCAAGGCGCAGACCGTCCGTCTCGATTACAAGGCGAAGGACGGGGAGACCTACGTCCTCAATCTCATCGACACGCCGGGCCATGTCGACTTCACCTATGAGGTCTCGCGCTCGCTCTCGGCCTGCGAAGGCGCGCTCCTCGTCGTCGATGCGAGCCAGGGCGTCGAGGCGCAAACGCTCGCCAATGTCTACCAGGCGATCGACGTCAATCTCGAAATCGTGCCTGTCCTCAACAAGATCGACCTTCCGGCCGCCGAGCCTGACCGCGTGCGCGCGCAGATCGAGGAAGTGATCGGCATCGACGCGTCCGAAGCGCTCGAAATCTCCGCCAAGACAGGCGTCGGCATTGACGACGTGCTCGAAGCGATCGTCACGCGCCTGCCCGCACCGAAGGGCGACGCCAAGGCGCCCTTGAAGGCCCTCCTCGTCGACAGCTGGTACGACCTCTACCTCGGCGTCGTCGTCCTTGTACGGATCGTCGACGGCGTCCTGAAGAAGGGAACGCGCATTCGCCTGATGGGCACGGGCGCGGCCTACACCGTCGAGCAGATCGGCGTGCAGACGCCGAAGAAAGTGCCCGTCGCCGAGCTCGGGCCGGGCGAAATCGGCTATATCACCGCCTCGATCAAGGAAGTCGCCGACACCCGCGTCGGCGACACCATCACCGAGGACCGCAACCCCACCGCCGAGATGCTGCCCGGCTTCAAGCCCGCGCAACCGGTCGTCTTCTGCGGCATGTTCCCGGTCGACGCCGCGGAGTTCGAGGACCTGCGCGAGGCGATGGCGAAGCTGCGCCTCAACGACGCTTCCTTCATGTTCGAGATGGAGACCTCCGCCGCGCTCGGCTTCGGCTTCCGCTGCGGATTCCTCGGCCTCCTTCATCTTGAAATCATCCGCGAGCGGCTTGAGCGCGAGTTCAACATCGACCTCATCACCACGGCGCCCTCGGTCAATTACAAGGTCCACCAGACGAACGGCGACGTGACGGAGCTGCACAATCCCGCCGACATGCCGGACCCGGTGCGCATCGATCACCTCGAAGAGCCGTGGATCCGCGCGACGATCATGACGCCCGACGACTATCTCGGCGGCATCCTGAAGCTCTGCGAAGAGCGCCGCGGCGTCCAGCAGGAGCTGACCTACGCGGGCGCCCGCGCGATGGTCGTCTATGAATTGCCGCTCAACGAAGTCGTGTTTGACTTTTACGATCGCCTGAAATCGATCTCGAAAGGCTACGCCAGTTTCGACTACCAGATCCTCGATTATCGCCCCGGCGATCTCGTGAAGATGCAGATCCTCGTCAATGACGAGCCGGTCGACGCGCTTTCCGTCATCGTCCATCGCGAAAAGGCGGAGATGCGCGGGCGCGCGATGTGCGAGAAGCTGAAGGATTTGATCCCGCGCCACATGTTCAAGATCCCGATCCAGGCGGCGATCGGCGGGCGCGTCATCGCGCGCGAAACGATTTCGGCGCTCCGGAAAGACGTCACCGCGAAATGCTACGGCGGCGACGCGACGCGCAAGAGGAAGCTCCTCGAAAAGCAGAAAGAGGGGAAGAAGAAGATGCGCCAGTTCGGCCGCGTCGACATTCCCCAGGAAGCCTTCATCAAGGCGCTGAAGATCGACGGGTAGCCGGCGGAATCTCCCCGCCCTCCCCACGCTCATTCCCGCGCAAGCGGGAATCCATGACACGAAGTGCGGCCGTTTCCGACTCCGGATCCCCGCTTTCGCGGGGATGGCCGGAAACGCCCCCTGCGACATTCTGTCATTAACCATCTAAGTCGTTGATCCGTATACGAAACAAAAATCCGTCCCACCCCTTCCGTGCGGCCTTATGATGGCCTTGTCGCGTTGCAAGGAGCGAAGACGGATGACGGCGGCGGACATTGCGCATGAAGTCGGCGGCGCAGAGCGTGAGGATGCTTTTGCGCGCGCCGGAAATGGCGCCCTTTCGGAAGGCGAAAAGACAGATTTTCGGGCTGAACCCCGCGGAAATGCTGGGACGTTCAGAAGAGACAAAATGCGAAAAGGCGCCATTTCCGGCGAAGCCTTCGCGGCGGGGCGCACGTCATGATGCGCTATTCCCGGACGGCGGCGGCGCGGCGCTTTGCGGAAGTGCTGAAAGAGGCGGACAAGGAGCCCGTCTTCATCGACTGGCACGGCAGGCCGCGCAGCGTCGTCATCTCGAAGGACCGCTACGATCTCTATACCAAGCTCCTTGTGATGGCGATGGACGAGATGACGGTCGATTCCATTCACGATTCCCTCGACGCGGCGCGCGAAGGCCGCTTCAAGACGGCGGCGCGCCTCCGGATGCAGGCGCGACTCCTGGCGAGAGCGCCCAAATGAGCGCGGCGGCGGAACCAACCGGGGCGCGGTTTGACCCTTCAAGGACCGGCGCGCTACAGCGCTTCGAGAGGCGCGCCGGACGTGCGCCGCAAGGACGGATGAGGACGCCATGGGCGAGGCCAAGATGACCTTCAAATGGGAGGACCCGCTCTCCCTCGAAACGCAGCTGACCGACGAGGAGCGGATGATCCGCGACGCGGCGCGCGCCTTCTGCGACGACAAGCTCATGCCCCGCATCCTGATGGCGAACCGGCAGGAGCGCTTCGACCGCGAGATCATGACCGAGCTCGGCGCGCAAGGGCTGCTCGGCGCGACGGTCGCCGAAGAATACGGCGGCGGCGGCGCGAGCCATGTCGCCTACGGATTGATCGCGCGCGAGGTTGAGCGCGTCGACAGCGGCTATCGTTCCGCGATGTCGGTGCAGTCCTCGCTGGTCATGTATCCGATCGAGGCGTTCGGTTCGGAAGAGCAGAAGCGGAAATTCCTGCCGAAGCTTGCAAGCGGCGAGATGGTCGGCTGCTTCGGCCTCACCGAAGCCGACGGCGGCTCCGATCCCGGCTCCATGCGCACGCGCGCCGACGCCGTTTCAGGCGGCTATCGTCTCAACGGCTCCAAGATGTGGATCACCAACTCGCCGATCGCCGACATCGCGGTCGTGTGGGGAAAGCTTGACGGCGACATCCGCGGCTTCATCGTCGAACGCGGCATGAAGGGTTTTTCAACGCCGAAGATCGAAGGAAAGCTTTCCTTGCGCGCGTCGGTGACGGGCGAGATCGCGCTCGACGACGTGTTCGTGCCGGCGGACAATCTCCTCCCCCATGTGCGCGGGCTTCGCGGGCCGTTCTCCTGCCTCAACAAGGCGCGCTACGGCATTTCCTGGGGCGCGATGGGCGCGGCGGAATATTGTTGGACGGCGGCGCGCCAATACGCGATGGACCGCGTCGTCTTCGGCAAGCCGATCGCCGCGACGCAGCTCGTCCAGAAAAAACTCGCCGACATGCAGACGGAGATCGCGCTGGGGCTGCAAGGCTCCCTCGCGCTCGGGCGCATGCTCGACGCCGGCGCTTATGTACCTGAAGCCATTTCCCTTATGAAACGCAACAATTGCGGCAAGGCGCTCGACATCGCGCGGATGGCGCGCGACATCCACGGCGGCAACGGCATCTCTGACGAGTATCACGTGCTGCGCCACGCGGTGAACCTCGAAACCGTCAACACCTATGAAGGGACGCACGACATCCACGCGCTCATCCTCGGCCGCGCGATGACGGGGATGCAGGCGTTTCAGTGAGGTAGCACCCCGCTCATTCCCGCGAAAGCGGGAATCCACGACCCGAAGAGCAATGCCTGAGACTCTGGATCCCCGCTTGCGCGGGGATGAGCGGGATGATGTTGAGGCGCGCTTCCTCAATCCCGCGCGGCTGGGCGGCCAGTTTGGGAAAGACCCCTACTCTTCCAGCATCCGCGCGTCGCGGGCCGCCTTCTGACCGGCGAGCCAGCGGCGCACCGGGCGCGGCCAGAAATGGCCGCTGTAGGGCAGGACGCCGAGGATGAGCTTCGCCTTGCGGCGGCGCCGTCGCGGGCGGCGAACAGGCGCGAAGGTTTCGGCGATGGCGACCGTCTCTTCGACCCATTCGGTCGACGGCGACGCGGCGGGAATGTCAACGACGCTCGCCGCATTATCGACGGGCTCAATCGCCGGCGCGGGCGCGGCGGCGACTTCCTCCGCAGGCGGAGCAACCGCCGGCGCAGGTTCCGGCGCGCGGGCGGACGGCCCCGGCGGCGGGGCGACGCCTTCCGCGCCGGAGACCCGCAAGGTCGGAATGAACCGCGCAGTGGTCTGGCCCACCGGCATCTGCGCCTTGACGATCCGGCGCACCGCCTCGGCGGCCGCGGTTCCGGTCATCCGGACGGGCGTTTCCGCCGGCGCTTCGGCGGTTTTCTCGACGGGCGTCTCAACCTGCGTTTCGACGGCGGCGGAAATTTCCTCCGCAGACGGAGCGACGGCGTCGACGGGCGCCGCAGCGGCGGGCTCCGGATCGCCGGCGAACGCTTCGAATTCGCGCGTCAGCCGGTCCTGCATGTCGCGCGCGGCGGCGGCGGATGAGGTCTGCTCGGCCTTTTCCTGCAAGGCGTTCTTCGATTGCGCGCGCTGGTTCGCCGCGCCGCGGCGGCGCGCGCGTGCGATGGCGGCGGCCTTCGCCGAAGCGCTGAGCGCCGGGCGCCCGGTCATCTGGCGGGCGGCGTCGGTGCGCGCGATGCGCGCGGCGAGCCGCTCGACGACTTCGTCATGATTGTCGCTGACGGCGCCCGACGCGGCGACGGGTTCCGTCGCCGGCGCCGCTTCATCGGCGTCTTCCGTCACTGCGGCGGCGAATGCGGGCGCGCCGGTGCGGAAGAGCGCGGCGAGATCTTCCATCGACAGCGGCTCAAGCCCCAGATGGGCGCGAACCTCGTTCACCTGGCTCGGCAGGAATTGCGACAGCGTTCCAACCTTGCCGAGATGGTTTCCCTGCGCGGCGGCGAAACCGAGACCTTTGAGCGCGGCGAGCGACGCCTGGTCTTCGACGCCGACCGCGGTGATCGCCGCGTTCTTTGCGCCCGCAAGTTCGATGAGTTCGGAAATCGCGCTGAGCCCCGGACCCCGCACCGTGCGCGCAAAGCGCAGGATCGCCGCGCCGCCGGTCTTGATTTCGGCGAAGGGGAAAGGATCGACCGAATTCAAGAATTCATTCGCGCGCCCGCGCACTTCGATCGCGAGGCGCGCGCCCGTCGCCCCGAGCCGCTGCAACTGGCGCGACACGGTTGCGACGTCGGCGTCGACGGGCGGCATCGGGCATTCAAGCGTGATGAGCTCGGCGGGAAAGCCCGCTTCGCGCGTCACGACGCTGAAATGCGAGGGAAAGCTCTCGTCCGACAGATCGCTGAGCGCAAGGTTGATCGAGAAGCCCGGCGCATGCGGTCCGCGCCATGCGCGATAGGCCGACAGCGCTTCGCCGAGAACATAGCGGGTGAGCTCGCTCATCCGCCCCTGCGTTTCGAAGAACGAAATGAACGCGCCCGGCGGCAACACGCCGAGCGTCGGATGACGCCAGCGGATGAACGTCTCGACGCGCGCGAGCGCGCCGTTTCCGAGATCGAAGATCGGCTGGAACAGGACCTCGAAGTCGCGGTTCTTCAGCGCATTGTCGATGTCGAGATTGGACAGCCGAACTGCCTGCGCGACCATTCAGTTCCCTCCGCCCGGCGGCCCCTGCCGGCCGCCCGTCCGGCGACTTGCGAATCCCCGTTCGCGCGCATCCTTTGTCGAAGCGGGTTAAACGACCCTGAACGGGCTTCGGGCGCCGGGATTCCCTCTCACCATGTTGCGATTCAGGGGCTGGCGTAAACAGTTAATTTTCAATGAGAATCGCCGCGCGCACTCAATGCTCGAACTGCTCCCGGAGGATCCGTTCGTCGAGCGACTGGCCGCGGTCGAAGAGCACCGCCATTGAGATTTCCCGGTTTTCGGCGATCTCGACATCGACGGCGTTGCGGATTTCTTCATTGTCGGCGACGGCGGAAACCGGCCGCTGCTCGGCCTCCAGCGCCTCGATCCGGACGACTGCGTCATGGCGGAGCAGCGCTCCCTTCCACCGCCGGGGCCGAAAGGCGCTGATCGGCGTCAGCGCCAGAAGGTCCGCGCTGATCGGCAGGATCGGCCCATGCGCGGAGAGGTTATAGGCGGTCGAGCCCGCCGGGGTCGCCAGCAGCACCCCGTCGCAGGTGAGCGATTCCATTCGGACTTTGCCGTTCACATGAATCCGCACCCGCGCGCTCTGGCGGGTCTGCCGGAACAGCGAGACCTCGTTGATGGCGAGCGCGCGATGGACCGCCCCGGTCGCATCAGTCGCCTTCATGGCGAGCGGGTGGATGATCGCGGTCTCGGCCTCGGCGATCCGCGCGGGCAGCGTCTCAAGATCCGGCGTGTTCATCAGGAACCCGACCGTCCCGCAATTGACGCCGTAGACAGGCTTGCCCGCCTTCATATAGGCGCGCAGCGTTTCCAGCATGAAGCCGTCGCCGCCGACCGCGACGATGACGTCGCATTGCGCGGGTCCGTGGTCGCCGAAACGCTGGCGCAGCGCCGCGGCCGTTTCGACCGCCTGCGGCTTGGCGCTCGACAGGATGCAAAGGCGCTTGGCGGACAAGGCGGGCCTCCGGTTTTGAAAAGCTTACGCCGCACCGCGCCCATTCGGGAAGCCGAAGGCTGCGGGCGCGGCTCGCCAAGGCCTCTCCGTCTGCTAAACTTGTTCAAAACCGGGAGGACAAGGGCATGAACGCGCAATCGAAAATGGCTGAGACGCTGGGCCGGGCGCCGGGCTTCGACCTGCCGGACCCGAGGACCCTGCCCTCGCTCAAGGGCAAGGTCTCGGCGGAGGAATGGCGTCTCCGGTGCGAGCTCGCGGCCACCTATCGGCTCGTCGCGATGTATGGCTGGGACGACATGATCTTCACGCACATCTCGGTGCGCCTGCCGGCCGAGAACGGCGAGGAGCGGTTCCTCCTGAACCCCTACGGCCTCTTCTTCGAGGAGATGACGGCGTCCGCGTTGATCAAGGTCGATCTCAAGGGCAACGCCGTTCAGGAAACGCCCTATTTCACCAATCCCGCCGGCTTCACCATTCACTCCGCGCTGCACATGGCGCGCGAAGACGCGCATTGCGTCCTCCATGTCCATACGCCCTACGGCGTCGCCGTCTCAGCGCAGCAGGACGGGCTGAAGCGCTATTCGCAGTTCGCGATGATCGTCCATGACGATGTCGCCTATCACGACTATGAGGGCATCGCGACCGACCTTGACGAACGCGAGCGTCTCGTGCGCGACATCGGCTCGCATTGCTTCATGATCCTGCGCAATCACGGCACCCTGACGGTCGGCGCGAATTGCGCGACGGCTTTCCTCCGGATGTATTTTCTCGAACAGGCCTGCCGCGCGCAAATCCTCGCGCAATCGGACACCAAACCTCCGCGCGAAGAGCCGCCGGCGATGGGCGCGAAAGTCATGCAGCAGGGCGCGCCCGCCTTCGCCGCAGGGCTCGGCGACAATCTCGCCTGGCCGGGACTGATGCGCAAACTCGCGCGCGTCAACCCCGGTTACGATCAGTAAGCAGCCTGATTACTCGATCGCGAAGACGACCGTCACCGACGCGCCGACTGACTGCTCGCCCACCGCGATCGGGACCGCTTTCGCGTCCAGCGCCTCCGCCCGGACCGCTGCTGGATAGGGCCCCGGCGCCGTGCTGACGCTGTCCGTAATCTGCAAAACGCGGCCGAGCTTCACGCCCGCTGCGTCGGCATAGAGCCCGGCGCGCTCGCGCGCATCTGCGACCGCTGATTTGCGCGCATCATTGAGAAGGGGCTTCGGGTCCGCAAAGCCGAAGGAAATGGAATCGAGCCGGTTCGATCCCGACGCGACCGCCTTGTCGATAACGCCGCCCGCCTTGTCGAGATTGCGCAGTCTTACGCTGACGGTGTTCGTCGCCTGATAGCCGATGAGGCGCGGCGCCCCGCCCTCGCGCGAATAATCATAGCGCGCGCCGACCGACAGGTTCGACGTCTGGATGTCTTTCTTCTCGACGCCGGCGTCGCGCAGCGTCTTGATCGTCGCTTCCATCTGCGCGGAGTTTTTCCTGAGCGCTTCCGACGCCGTCGGTCCGTCCGCTTCGACGCCGAGCGTCAGATACGCCATGTCAGGCGCCTTCGCCGCTTCGCCGTTTCCAGTGACGATGATGGTGCGCGCATTCTCCCAGCCCTCGGCGGCGGCGGGCGCGGCGGCAAGGCCTGCAGCAAGGGCGGCGGCGAGGGGAATGGAGGTGCGCATGGTGGAAACTCCTTTTGTGCCCGCGGAGAGAGAGCCCGCGCTCCGGCGAAATCAAGGCCGAAAACAGAAGCGATTGCGGCCTTGGGGCGCGACCGCGATGCTGATATACGCCGTGCAACGCTGTCGGGCTGAGCAACGCCGCCCCGGAGCGGGCCTGTAGCTCAATGGTCAGAGCTGGCGGCTCATAACCGCTAGGTTGGGGGTTCGAGTCCCTCCGGGCCCACCAATTGCACAATAAAATCAAGTAGTTAGCGGTCGCCGAAAATTTTGGGTCACAGGTTTTCGCCGTTTTTAACTGTCTTGGGTCACAAAATGGGTCACGCCGCACACGCGCTAGGCCCGAAAAACGGAACAGCGAACCACCATGAAAACACTCCGCATGACGGACCGTTGGGTACGGACGATTTCAGTCAAA
>CAZOEB010000086.1:0-14258 GCA_964578685.1 uncultured Caulobacterales bacterium | reverse complement strand
TGAAGGACGGCCCGCGCATACCCCCCGGAATTTTAGGGAATAGCGCCGCGCCCCAAGGGGGCGCGTTTCGGGGCGGCTTATAGGGCGGTCGCCCCAAAAGGCCAAGACCGGATCAGGCCGGCCGAAGCAAGATCTTTCCGATATGGGCTCCGGCCTCCATCCGGCGGTGGGCCTCCGCCGCTTCGGTCAGGGGAAACACCCGGTCGATGACCGGTTTTAGCCGGCCGCTCGCGAAGAGGGGCCAGACCTCGCGCCGGAGCGCTTCGGCGAGGCGGGCTTTTTCCTCCGTCGAGCGGATTTTCATGGTCGAGCCCGACAGGCGCAGGCGCTTTCGCATTATCAGGAAAATGTCGATCTCGGCGGTGTTCCCGCGCAGGAACGCAATCGAGACATGACGCCCGCCAGCATTGAGCAGCGTCAAATTGCGTTTCACGAAATCGCCGCCCGCCATGTCGAGGACGACATCGGCGCCGCCCATCCTGGCGATCTCATGCTCCCAGTCGTCGCGGCGATAGTCGAACGCAGCGTCAGCGCCGAGCGCGCGGATGGCGGCGAGTTTTTCCTCGCTTGACGCGGTCGCGATGACGCGCGCGCCTTTCGCCTTGCCGAGCATGATCGCGGTCACGCCGATGCCGCTGGCGCCGCCATGAACGAGCAGCGTCTCGCCGGGTTTGAGGCGCGCGTCTTCATAGACATTCGCGTAAACGGTGAAGAAGGTTTCCGGAAGGCCAGCCGCATCGACCAGCGAAACGCCCGCCGGAACCGGAAGGCATGATCCTTCGTGCGCGAGCGCGTAGTCGGCGTAGCCCCCGCCGGTCAGCAGCGCGGTGACTTCGTCGCCCTTCTTCCACGCGGTGACGCCGGGGCCTGTCTTCTCGACAACGCCGGACGCTTCGAGCCCCGGAATGTCGCTGGCGCCCGGCGGCGGCGGGTAAAGTCCGAGACGTTGCAGCACATCGGGGCGATTGACGCCCGCCGCTGCGACGCGAATGAGCACTTCATTCGGGCCGGGTTCCGGAACCGGGCGTTCGGCAGGGACGAGCACTTCCGGTCCGCCTAGCTTGGTGATTTCGATGACGCGCATCTCAGGTCATTTATCAGTCACGCACGGTCTTGTCCCGCACACACACTTGCGCGAGCATTCCTGATCTGCGGGGCGGCCCCGCGGACCACGGACATGGACCCCATGGAAGACGACCGCCCGAAAGAAGCGCCCGACCTGACGCTCGAAAAGATCGGCAAACAGGATCTTTATGCAATGTCGGTCGCCGACCTCAGCGCGCGCATCGCGTCGCTGAAAGCGGAGATCGCGCGCTGCGAGGCCGCCATCGCCATGCGCAATGACACCCGTTCAGCTGCGGACAAGCTGTTCAAGCTTTAGCCCGATATCTCCATCAGAAGTCCGCGCGCATCCCGCTCGCCGTCGCCCATGCGCCAGGCCTCGCCCTTGAGACGCGCTTCGGCGGTCAGCGCCAGCGCGCAGGCGTCGAGGAGGTCGTCATCGGAGAATATCGCGCGTGAGGGATGCGCTTCGCGCGCCGCGCGCAACAGGCCCGCAGCATCGACGCCGGCGGACTTCAGACGCCTCAGGCGTTCGCGCCTTCCTTCAGGAGCGCGCTTTGGATGCGCGCACGGCGCCCCGGCGAGGCGTGTGAAGGCGAGTTCCGGGTGACCTTCGACGACACGCGCCTGCATCGGCGGCGTCATCACCGCGTCGAGCGCGCGGATCTTCGGCGTGATGTTCCAAGCCTGTTTCGAGAGCCCGGCGCCGCGCGCCTTTCCATAGGCGTTCGCGTCCTGATACGCCGCGAAAGCGAGCATGCCGCGCAGCGGCGCGGAAAAAACGCTCGATCGTCGCGGCCCGATCGCCTTTCGGGCCTCCCGCTCGCAGGCCCGTCCCGGAACATCGGGAAGCCCGATCGGCATGTCGATGACGATGACCTGGGACGACGCAAGCGGCCCGTCCAGAAGCGCGCCGGCCGAGTCCGCTATTGCAACACTCATCTCCCCCGATGCGACAGACCTGATCGCCGCGATCCACCCATAGGGGCATCCATCGACGCCGGCGACGATATTTCCCCTTCTGGTTGCTGGCATATCGGTTGCTCTTCAACGGGCGAGAGGTGAGGGCGGCCATCGGCGCCGCCTTGTCGTTAACCTAATTCTTGTTGTCACCGCGGGGGCGGTCCGGCAATCTGAATGAACGGGCGGAAGGTCGGTGGGATGGAATTGGCGGAACTGAGCAAGGCGAGCCCTTCGGGCGCCGTATCCTTTGTACGATCGGAGGTCTTCGCGAGAACCTTCCGCGAAGGCATGTCGCTCGTCGAGGAAACCGCGAACTATCTCGACGGCGAAGGCCGCGACGCGTCGAAGTCGCTGTCGCGCTCGGCCGCCCTGTCTTACGCCGGCGCCTCGATGCGTCTGACGACGCAACTGATGCAGATCGCTTCCTGGCTTCTGGTGCTGCGCGCGCTGCGCGAAGGCGACATGTCCGTCAATGAAGCGACCGCGGACAAATACCGGCTTGGCAAACGCGAAGCGCTGTCGCCGGACATGTTAAGCGGCGAACTGCCGAAGAAGCTGATGACGCTGATCGACGAGGCGGGCCAACTCTATGACCGCATCCTGCGTCTCGACACCGAACTCTTCCGCGGCGAGACCGCCCGCCCGAAGACGCAAGACGCCGCCGCGCAGCAGCGCGCGCTTCTTGATGCGTTCGGAAGGAAGTAGGGCTCAGCCCTTCTTGAGGCCGAACGAACCGAATTTCTGCTGGAACTTTGACACCTGACCCTTGTCGGCGATTTTCGCCGGGCCGCCGGTCCATGCCGGGTGGGACAGGGGGTCAATGTCGAGCGAAAGCGTCGCGCCCGCCTCACCATAGGTCGACCGCGTCTCAAAGGACGACCCGTCGGTCATCACGACCTTGATCTTGTGATAGTTCGGGTGAATGCCTTTTTTCATGACGGCAGCTTTCGACTTGAGGAATTCGCGGAATTTCGGCGAGCGCGGGCCTATAGGCCGCGCCCGACTGGATTGCAACCCCGGAACGTGCGGTTTCAGCCCTGATTTCGGCCGATTAACCGAGGCGCCCGTCGGCGCCCAGGGAAAAGAGGGCCTCGCCCGATGAACTTCACCTCGACCCGCGGCGGAGCGCCGGCCGTCGGCTTCCGCGAGGCGGTTCTCAGCGGCCTCGCCCCGGACGGCGGGCTCTATATGCCCGTTCGCTGGCCCGCTCTGTCGCCGGACACGCTCGCCGCCTTCGCTGACATTTCCTTCGCCGAGGCCGCGGCTGAGGCGCTGGCGCTCTACGCGGGCGACGAGGTCGGCTTGGCGGACCTCGGGCGTATGGCCGCGCGCGCCTACGCCGCCTTCGACCACGAGGAGACCGCGCCGCTTCGTCCGCTGTCGGACGACATCGACATTCTCGAACTCTTTCATGGGCCGACGCTCGCCTTCAAGGACGTCGCGATGCGGATGCTCGCCGAGCTATACGGCTGGGCGCTTGACGACGCCGCGCGCGGCAAGACGATCATCGGCGCGACGTCGGGCGACACCGGCGGGGCGGCGGTCGCGGCGTTCGCTGACAAGCCGGGCGTTGAAGTCTTCATGCTGCACCCTTTGGGGCGCATTTCCGAAGTGCAGCGGCGCATCATGACGACGGCGAGCGCCGGCAACATTCACAACATCGCCGTCGAAGGAACGTTCGACGATTGCCAGCGTATCGTAAAGGCGCTGTTCGCCGACGAAGCTCTGTCGCGCACGCTCGATCTTGGCGGCGTCAATTCGATCAACTGGGTGCGCCTTGCGGTGCAGTCGACCTATTTCCTGACCGCAGCGGCGCGCCGGCCGGGCGCGCATTTCGTCGTGCCGACCGGGAATTTCGGCGACATCTTTGCGGGATTCGCCGCGAAGAAAATCGGCGCGAATATCGGCGTCCTCGCCGCTGCGACGAACCGCAACGACATCGTCCGCCGCGCCATCCTGGCAGGCGACTACGCGCCCGATGCGGTCGCGGCGACGACATCGCCGTCGATGGACATTCAGGTCGCCTCGAATTTCGAACGGCTGCTGTTCGAGGCGTCCGGCCGCGACGCGGGCGCGCTCGCCGGTCTGATGCAGAATTTCGCCCGCGACGGACGCTTCACCATTCCGCCGCCATGGCGCGCGCGCGTCGCCGGCGACTTCGCCGCCGCGCGCGCAGATGAGGCGGAAGTCGCGGCGATGATGGCCCGTGTCCGCCGGGAGCACGAAATCCTCATTGATCCGCATACGGCCGTCGGTCTGGTCGCCGCCGAGAAGCTTCGGGCGGAAGGCCGCCTGGCCGGTCGCGTCATTGCGCTTGCAACTGCTCATCCTGCGAAGTTTCCGGACGCCGTCGAAGCCGCGACCGGCGTTCACCCCGCCTTGCCGCCGCGGCTCGCCGCGATGATGCGCGCCCCGGAACGCTGCGAGAAAGCGCCCGCGGGCGTCGACGCCATCCGTGCGCTGATCCTTGACAGAAGCGCCTTTGCTGAAAGGTCTAGCCGTTGACACCCGACCTCATCACCCTCCCGAACGGGGTCCGCCTCGTCGTCGATCCGATGCCGGGTCTTCAGTCCGCCGCTATCGGCGTCTTCGTCCGCGCCGGGACGATCGACGAGACCCGCGCCGAAAACGGCGCCGCGCATCTTCTTGAACACATGGCGTTCAAGGGAACGAGCCGCCGCACCGCGCGCCAGATCGCCGAAGAGATCGAAGCGGTCGGCGGCTATATGAACGCCGGCACCGGCTACACGCGCACTGGCTATTACGCCCGCGTCCTCAGCGGCGACATCGCGCTCGGTTTCGACATTCTCGGCGACATTCTCGGCGATCCTCTGTTCGATCCCGTCGAACTCGAAAAGGAACAGGAAGTCGTCATTCAGGAAATCGGCGAGGCCGCGGATCAGCCTGACGACGCCGTGATGGAGCTGTTGCAGGCGCTTTCATTCGGCGATCATCCCTTGGGGCGCCCCATTCTCGGCACCGTAGAGAGCGTCGAAGCGCAAACGCCGGCGAGCCTTCGCGCGTTCATGCGCCGCACCTATGCCGCGCGCGACATGGTCATCGCGGTTTCGGGAGGAGTGGAACCGCAGGCAGTGGAGCGCCTGGCGCGGGAGATGTTCGCCGCGGTGAACGGGGCGCCGCCGCCTCCGCGCGCGCCGGCGCGCTATCAAGGCGGGCGCCGGCATGACGCCCGCGACATCGAGCAGACGCATTTCGCGCTCGCCTTTCCGGGCGCGGCTGTCACCGCCGGAGACTATTTCGCAACGCGCGTCTTCGCGGAGGCTCTCGGCGGCGGCATGTCGTCGCGCATCTTTCAGTCGGTCCGCGAGGAACGCGGGCTCGCCTACGCCGTCCATTCCTTCGCCGACGCCTATGAGGACGCCGGCGTGATCGGCGTTTATGCCGGTACGGACGCCGCCAACGCCGCCGAAGCGATCACGCTCATCCGGCGCGATATCGAAGCGCTTGCGACGGCGCCGACCAGCCGCGAGATCGATCGGTCGAAAGCGATGCTGAAATCGACGATGCTGATGGCGCTCGAAAATCCCTCGAATCGAATCGAGACGGCGGTCGGCCAGCTTTACGCCCATGGCCGTCTCATTTCGCCGGTTGAACTGGCCGCGCGGCTCGACGCCGTAACGGTCGACGACGTGAAGAAAGCGGCGGCCAAGGCGCTTGGCGGCGCCGCTTCGCTCGCCGTGGTCGGGCCAGGCGCCTTCGAAGCGTTCGAGGCGGCGCTCGACGGGCGTTAGCGGGATGATTGCCCTCTAAGCCGTTCGGCGCGAAAAGTCGGCCGGACCGGGAGCGGGCGGTGGGCATCTCCTTGCTGAATTTCGATTTCGGCCGTGCGCCGCTGAAGCCGCCTTTGCTGACCGCGGGCGAGGTTTACCTGCGCGCGCCGGAGGCGGAGGATTATGACGCCTGGGCGCGGCTCAGAGAGCAGAGCCGGGTTCACCTCACAAAGTGGGAGCCGGACTGGAAGCCGGAAGACGCCAGGTCCGACGCCTACCGGTTGCGGCTCCGGGCGTATGATCGCCAATTCCGTGTGCGGGCCGGCGTCGCGTTTCATGTCCTCGATCGCGCCGACCGGCTCGTCGGCGGCGTAACACTCTCCGACATTCGCCGGCACGCGGCCCAGTCGGCGACGATCGGCTACTGGATCGGCGCGCCGTTCCTGCGCCGCGGCTATGGGCTAGCCGCGGTCAAGGCGGCGACGGCCTATGCTTTCGAGGGCCTTCAACTGAACCGCGTCGAAGCCGCCTGCCAGCCCGGGAACACCCCTTCGCGCGCCCTGCTCGCCAAGGCAGGTTTCACGGAAGAGGGCTATGCGCGCGAATACCTCTTCATCAACGGCGATTGGCGCGACCACGTGCTTTATGCGCGCCTCGCCCGCGACGCGCGCGCTTGAAAATCATCGCCGCGATTCGTCGATAAAGCCGCTGCAACCCCTTGCCAGCCGCCCGCTCCGGAACGAGTATCGGGGCGGGGCGATCCCGGGCGCCGATGGCCGGGAAAAGGATAAGCGGGGCGTATGGTGATTGAGCTGGTTCTGGCGGCAGAGGCGCCTCTCGCCGCGGCGACGGGTATTATTGAGGCCGACCAACTGGCCCGCGGCGCAATTATCGGCGCGATGCTCATCAGCGCAGCGTTCCTCGCAGGGATCGCCGTTCTTCGCAGCAGCGCCGCCGCCTTCACCGGCTTTATCATGGTCGCTTCGGCCGGCGTGTTGCTCGCGTTCTGGCTCGGCCTTGCCGGCGAACCGGGTCCGGCGCTTTCCCCGCTGTTGCAGGGCGTCTTCGCCGCATCGGTTCTGATCTTCCTGACGGCGACGGTTCCGCTCGCGCGGGACAACCGTTTCCTCGGCGGCGTGCTGTTCGCCGGCGCGCTGTCGATCGTCGGCATCGCCGTGTTGAATGTCGCGCTCGTCGGCGAGGCGACGCATCTTCAGCGCATGGGAATTTACGGCGCAGCGCTCGCGACGCTGGCGATCGCGGGGATTGATGCGGTGCGCGGCGACAATGGCGCGCGGCTGATCCTGCCCGGTGCGCTCCTTGCCGCCGCAGCGCCGCTGTTTTTCGGCGTCGGCGCCGGAACAGGGCCTTTCGCCATCGCGCCGCAGGCGATTTTCGCCGCCGGCGTCCTGACCGCGAGCCTTGTCGCGCTCCTCACCCCGGTCGCCGGGCGCGCCGCCCTCTCCTTCGCCGGCGATGCGACAGCGCAGCGCTTCGACGGCGGGCACCATGGCCGCCGCCACAGCGATCACCACGCGTCGCGCCAAGCGACGACAGTTTCCGAAAACCAGCTTGCGCAGGTGCTCGACTATTCCGGCATCGCGGTCTGGGACTGGAGCCGCAACGCCAATCATCAGACGGCCTCGTTCGGCGAAGTGATGGGCGCTGATTGCGACGGCCTCTTCACGCCGGAGGCGATCCGCGAATTCGTTCACCCGGACGAGCGCGACCGGTTCGAGCAGCGCATCTTCGGCCCGTCAGAGGGAGACGGCGGGTTTGACGAGGTGATCCGTCTCGTCGGCGGCAAGGCGGTCCGCATGCGCGGCGCGCGCGCGGTCGCCAAGGACGGATCGCTCGAACGCATCGTGGTCTTCCTCGAACGTTCGGAATGCGTCGCCCAGCACGAAGCCGTCAAGCCGGACGCGTTAAAGCTCGCCGCGGTGACGCTGACGGGCGCCGCCGCCGCTGCGACGGGGCCGCGTTGCCACGACATCGCCTCGCCGCATCATGCGCATCACGATCACGACGGCGAGGATGATCGCGCTCACGCGGCCGAGATCGGCCGGAAATTCGCGCTGAAGACGTTGCCGACAAGCGCTGCGCCGGAAAAGGCGCTCAATCCGGTCGTTCACGCCGAAGAAAAAGTCGTCGCCGCGTTCCAGCCGATCGTCTCTTTTGAGAGCGGCCGGGTCTGCGGCGCTGAAGCGATCATGGTGCGCGCGCCCGCCGGGTTTGACGACGCCAAGATCGCGATGGCGATGCTGAAGGAAGCCGCCGCCCATGCAAGCGAGCGAATCAAAGCGGGCGATCGGTCCTATTTCACGTCCGTCCACCTCTCGGCCGCCCAGATCCTCAGCGAAGGGTTCGCCTCCGGTCTCAAAGCAATAATTGCAGAGCACCGGCTGCCGCGCCGCGCCCTCGTTCTTGAACTCAGCGACGCGGAACGACTCCTCGAAAACCCGCAATCGGCGAAAGCGCTCAAGGATGCGCGCACGGCGGGCGCGGCGCTCGCCTATGACGGTTTCGGCGCCGGCTATTCCGCCTTGTCGAAGCTCCACCGCTATGAGTTCGACATCCTGAAGATCGACCGCGCCTACCTCGACGATATCGCTAAGAACGGCGGGCGGCGTAAAATCGCCGCCGCGCTCGCCAAGCTCGGCCGCGACTTCGACATGACTGTGATCGCGGAGGGAATTGAGTCCGACGCTTCGGCGAAGCTCGCGCAGTCGATCGGCTGCGGCATGGGACAGGGCGACCATTTCGGCCAGCCCTCAGCCGCGGCGATGAGCGCCGTCTACGGCGCCAATGACGACGCGCCGCACGCGGATCATGATCACGCTGAAGCGGCCCCGCGGCGCGGCTTCTTCGGACGGCGCGCGCGCTAGTCTCCGAAGGGCGCGGCGTTCCGGCTCGAAACCGCGGATGGTTTGCGCACGCCGCTTCAGGGCAGTTTGCGAACAGACTGAGTGGCGAGCTCTCCCCGCTCTTTCCCGCGCAAGCGGAAATCCATGTCTCAAAGCGCAGCTCTCCGTAGGTCCGGATCCCCGCCTGCGCTCGGATGAGCGGTCGGAAATTTTCCTATCTTGGTCGCTACGGACTCTAATTCAGCGGCGCGTCGCCGGGCCGGGCCATCGCCCACTCGGGCGACAGCATGGCCGCCGTGACGCCAAGGCTTTTTAGAGCCGCATTCCACAGATCGCGCGTGTCGCCGCCGAAAATGAGGCCGGCCTCCGCGTCCGAGTGGCACCAGGCGTTAAGCGCGATTTCGCTTTCCAACTGGCCGGCGCCCCAGCCGGCGTGACCTATGGCAAGAAGGTAGCGCTGCGGCGCTTTGCGCTTGGCCGCCGCGCCGCCGATATCGACGAGAATGTCTTTCGACGCAGTAACGCCGAGATCGTCGCCGACCAGCATCGTCTGCGGAGTTCTGTAATCGAGCGAGTGAACGACAAGGCCGCGGTCGGTCTGCACGGGCCCGCCGTAGAAGACAGGCTCGCCGCCGGCCCCCTTGCGCGGGTCGATTTCCAGTTGTTCAAGAAGATCGCCAAGCTCGACTTCAGCGAGCGGCTTGTTGACCACGACGCCCATCGCATGGCGCTCGTCATGCGACACCATCAGCACGACGGACTTCTCAAAGCGCGGGTCCGTCATGTTCGGCATGGCGATGAGAAGCTTGCCGCCGAGAAAATCTCGCGGCGTCGCTGTCTTTTTCTTCCGGTCGGCGCCGGCGACCTTCGGCTCTCGTCGGGGCATGAGAGAATCCTAGGGCACGTGCGCGCGTTCTGACAAGCGGCCTCGTTGATGGTGGCGTTTCCAGGGCCGGCGGCGTATGGACGACGCCGTTCCATCAGACAGCGCCAGCAAGGGAGACCCCGATGACCATTTCGAAAGGCGACAAGATCCCCGCCGTCGACGTTACGCTCGCAACGCCGGAGGGGCCGCAGAAATCGAACAGCATGGACGTTCTCGGCAAAGGCACGGTCGCGCTCTTCGCCGTGCCGGGCGCCTTCACGCCGACCTGCTCGGCGCGGCACCTGCCGGGCTTCGTCGAAAAGGCGGACCAACTAAAAGCCAAGGGCGTCGACAAGATCGTCTGCATGTCCGTCAACGACGCTTTCGTCATGAAGGCGTGGGCCGAAGGCCAGAAGGCGTTCGGCGCCGTCGAGATGGTCGCGGACGGCAATGGCGACTTCACGCGCGCGCTGGGGCTTCAGCTTGACGCGCGCGGCTTCGGCATGGGCGAGCGCTCGAAGCGCTTTGCTGCGATCCTCAAGGACGGCGTCGTCAAGGACCTCTTCGTCGAAGCGCCGGGCGCGTTCGAAGTGTCGAGCGCGGACTACATGCTGACCAAGCTCTGATCCTATCGCATGAATTGGGCGGCGCCGGCGCGCGCGAGCGCGTCGGCGCGCTCGTTTTCGGCGTGGCCGTTATGGCCCTTCACCCAGCGCCACTCGACCATGCGCCCTTGCGTCGCAGCGTCGAGCGCCATCCAGAGATCCTGGTTTTTCACCGGCTTCCGGTCGGCGGTGCGCCAGCCGTTTTTCTTCCAGCTCCTTATCCAGACGGTGATGCCGTTCTTGAGATACTGGCTGTCCGTGTGCAGCCGGATCGGACCCTTCGTCGCCTTCAGCGCTTCAAGCGCCGCGGTCATTTCCATGCGATTGTTGGTCGTCGCCGCTTCGCCGCCTGAAAGCTCGCGCTCTCCGTCGCCGCTGAGGATCAGGACGCCCCATCCGCCGGGTCCGGGATTGCCGGCGCACGCGCCGTCCGTATACGCATCGATCATGGTCTGTCCGAAAAATCCTTTGCGCCGCGGTGACGCAAGAGCAGCGCGCGATATTCAAGCGGGTCCTTGACCTTCACGAGCGCGCCGTCGACGCGATGGAGAAAATCGTGGAGCCGCGTCAGAAGGATGCGCAGACTCGCGCCGCGCAGGCAAACGGGCAGCGCCGTTTTCTCAACGGCTGAAAGGGGACGCACCTCCTCATAGCCGGCAAGGAGCGCGTGCGCCCGTTCCGCGTCATAGGGCGCGCCCGCCGCCGCCCACGCGTTGAGCGTCAACGCAAGGTCGTAGACGAAGAAATCCGTGCAGGCGAAATAGAAATCGATGACGCCGCTGACCGCGTCGCCCAGGAAGAAGACATTATCCGGGAAAAGATCCGCGTGGATGAGCCCAAGCGGCGCCGCTGAAGGCCAGTTCGCGGCGAGAAAGCCGAGTTCGTCTTCGATCAGCGCGGCAAGGCCGGGCGCGGCTTCATCGGCGCGCGCGCGGCATTTGTCGGCGAGCGCGCGCCAGCCGGGGAGTGCGAGCGCGTTCTCGCGCGTCGGGCCGAACCCCGCCGCAGCAAGATGGAGCCGCGCATTGAGCGCGCCCATCGCCCGGCAATCCGACACAGAGGGCGCAAGGCGCTGGCGGCCTTCGAGAAAAGTGAACATCGCAGCAGGCCGCCCGCAGAGCCGGGAGAACATGCGCCCGCGCGTGTCGGAGATCGGCGCCGGCGCCGGCACGCCGCGCGCGGCGACGTGCGTCATCGCGGCGGCGAAGAAGGGCAGGTCGGCCTCCGCCGTGCGCTTTTCAAACAGCGTCAGGATGAAGCGCCCGCGCGCCGTCTCGACAACATAGTTGGTGTTCTCAACGCCCTGCTCGACGCCGGAGAAATCCTTGAGCGCGCCGAGGTCATAGGCGCCGAGCCACGCCTGCAAATCCTCGCGGCTGACATGGGTGTAAACAGCCATCGGCGCCTTCGGCGGCGGGGCCGCCCAAAACACTTAAAGGGTTCAGCTCGCCAGCATCAGCGGCTGTTTGAAGACGACGTCCTCGCGGGCGGTGTCGACCGTCTCTATGCGCAGGCGGAAGGCGCCGGCAAGCCGTGTCAGAAGGTCTTCAACGAGATCCTCCGGCGCCGAGGCCCCGGCGGTGATCCCAAGAACCCGGCCGGTGATGGCGCCGAGGTCAATATCGGCCGGCGAGTCCAGAAGCCTCGCCTCACGCGCGCCCGCTTTCAGGGCAGTGTCGACAAGGCGATTGGAATTCGACGAGGCCGGCGATCCGATGACGAGCACAAGATCGGCGCCCGGAGCGATCTGTTTGACTGCGTCCTGCCGGTTCGTCGTCGCGTAGCAGATATCGGATTTCCGCGGACCCGCGATGCCGGGGAACCGCCGTTCGAGGAGGCGAACGATCTCCGCCGTGTCGTCGACCGAAAGGGTCGTCTGCGTGACATAGGCGAGCGTCTCTGCGGGCGGCGCGAAATGGGCCGCTTCTTCAAGGGTCTCGATAAGCGACACCGACCCCGCGGGCGCCTGGCCCATTGTGCCGGTCACCTCAGGATGACCCCGATGTCCGACAAGGATCACGTGTCGCCCAAGGGTCACATGACGACGCACCTCGTTATGGACCTTCGTCACCAGCGGACAGGTCGCATCAATCGTGAGGAGCTTGCGCGCCTCCGCCTCGCTGAACGCCGCCTTCGGCGCGCCATGCGCTGAGAAGATCACCGGGCGGCCCGCCGGCACGCCGTCGAGCGTTTCGACGAAAATCGCACCCATCGCCTCAAGGCGGCGCACCACATGGCGGTTATGAACGATTTCATGGCGCACGAAGATCGGTGCGCCAAATCGGTCAAGCGCGTCCTCGACCGCCCGTACGGCGCGCTCAACGCCCGCGCAGAAGCCGCGCGGAGAGGCGAGGCGGACGGTGAGGTCCGGTTTCAGCGTGTCGGGAACGGCGGCGTCGTCAGGCATGGAACGGTCTTTCCTCCCCCCGGTACGCACGAAGCTTTGCGCTGGTTGACGCCGCCGTTGCGAACCGGGGCGCCAACGGCTACGAGAACCGACACCGCAATCAGGGCTCCGTCGCGGCGAAAAGCGGGCGGGGTCCTGACCTGCCCTTGTCGATATAAAGGTTCTCGTTCATGAACAAAGGGTTAGCCGGCGCGCTTATCGCCGCAGCCGCCGCGGCGGCGGCCGCTGGATGCGCTTCCAACAGCAAAGAAGCGAGGCTGAAGAATCCGGCCCCCTGCCCGAACATCGTCGTCCTTCAGGATGCGGCGCGGCTGGTCGAATTTGACGGTGAACAACGGCTCGAAGACGTCGCCTACACCGCCGAGATCGAGGGCGTCTCGCTCGCCTGCCGCTATGTCGGCGACAAGCCGATCGACGCCGAGGCGGAGATTTCGCTCGCCTTCGGACGGGGCCCCAAGGCGACCGCGGACAAGCGCCAATACGCCTATTGGGTCGCAGTGACCCGCACCGACCGCGAAGTGATCGAGAAGCGCGAATTCGTCGTGCCGGTCGATTTCGGCGGCGACGGGTCGGTCAAGCGCACGCGGCAGAAGATCGACAAGATCGTCATTCCGCGGAAGGGCGAGCAGACATCGGGCACGAATTTCGAGATCGTGGTCGGTCTCGTCGTCACGCCGCAGCAGGCGATCTACAATCGCTCCGGCAAGAGCCTAAAATTCCCAGAACTATAGATGCTTCTGACAGCCGAGCTTACCGCCCTTGCGAGCGCCGCCTTCGCCGCCGAGGGGTTCGACGGCGCATATGGCGCGGTGCGCGTGTCGGACCGGCCCGACCTCGCGCAGTTCCAGTGCAACGGCGCGCTCGGCGCGGCGAAGAGCGCGGGCCGCAACACGCGCGAGCTTGGCGAGAAGATCGCCGAGCGCCTGAAAGCCCATCCGCTGTTCGCCAGCGTCACGGTCGCAGGCCCGGGCTTCGTCAACATGACGCTGACGGACGATGCCCTCGCCGCACGCGTCAACGCAGGGGCGGGCGGTTGGCGCGCCCCAGACGCTGAGACGCTCATCCTCGATTACGGCGGCCCCAACATCGCCAAGCCGCTGCATGTCGGGCACCTTCGCTCGGCGATCATCGGCGAATGCCTGAAGCGGCTCTTTCGCGCCGCCGGACATACCGTCATCGGCGACATTCACATGGGCGACTGGGGCCTGCCGATGGGCCAGCTCATCACCGAAGTGAAGCGCGAGCGCCCAGAGCTTCCCTATTTCGACGCGAGCTTCAGCGGTCCGTACCCGGACGAAGCGCCGGTCAGCCTCGACGATCTCGAACGGCTTTATCCGCAGGCCTCCGCCGCCTGCAAGGCGGATCCGGCGCGCGCCGCCGAGGCGCGGCAGGCGACGGCGGAGCTGCAGGCGGGGCGCGCCGGCTATCGTGCGCTGTGGAAGCAGTTTCTGGCGATTTCGCGCGCCGCGATCGAGCGCGAATATGAAGAACTCGGGGTCACCTTCGATTGGTGGAAAGGCGAAGCGGACGCCGATCCGCTGATCGCGCCGATGATCGACAAGCTGCGCAAGGACGGACTGACAGAAATCGACGACGGCGCCGAAATCATGCGCCTTGCGCGGCCGGGCGACAAAAAGGAATTGCCCCCGCTCATCCTTTACAAGTCGGACGGCGCCGTCATGTACGGTACGACCGATCTCGCAACCATCCTCGACCGGCGCGAGACGGCGCATCCCGATCGCATTCTCTATGTCGTCGACG
>CAZOEB010000085.1:0-14487 GCA_964578685.1 uncultured Caulobacterales bacterium | reverse complement strand
TTCAGGCTCATAACCTGAAGGTCGTTGGTTCAAATCCAGCCCCCGCACCCAACTTACTTCCTCTCATACTTCTGCAACAGGCGTCACTCTCGCGAAGGGGTCGTCAGGGCTCGCTGCGGGTTCCGTGAACCAGCGCGGGCCGTCGGCGCTCATGTGGAAATGATCTTCATGGCGGACGCCGAACCTTCCGGGGACGACGATCATCGGTTCGTTTGAAAAGCACATGCCGACATCGAGCGGCGTCTTGTCTCCGCGCACGAGGTTCGGCGATTCGTGAATGTCGAGGCCGATGCCGTGCCCGATGCGATGGGGAAGCCCGGGCAGGGAGTAGCCCGGCCCGAAGCCGCGCCGCTCAAGCGACCGGCGCGCGGCGGCGTCGACGCTTTCGCAGAGCGCGCCGCGGCGGGCCGCCTCGAACGCGGCGCCTTGCGCTTCCTTTTCCGCCTCCCATGCCGCAATATACTCAGTACTCGGACGGCCAAAGACATAGCTGCGGGTGATGTCGGAATTGTAGCCGTCGATGCGGCAGCCGGTGTCGATGAGGACCGCGTCGTCCTCAGCGAGCGCGCGGTCCTTTTCCGGCCCATGGGGGAGGGCCGTGTCGGCGCCGAAGGCGACGATGCAAAAGGTGTTGCCGCCGTCAGCGCCGAGCGCGCGGTGCGTCTCGTCGATAAAGCGCGCGACCTCGCTCGCCATGACGCCAGGCCGCAAAAATCCATAAGCGCGGCGCTGCGCTTCCAGCGTCAGGCGCTTGGCGTGCGCCATCAGCGAGATTTCGGCTGCTGACTTGCGCGCGCGCAGCGGCCCGATCAGGGGCGCAGCGTCGGCGAGCCGCGCATCGTCGATCTCGCGCCGCAAGGCCCGATACATGAAGAGCGGCAAGTCGGGATCGAGCGCGAGCGCGCCCGCGGGCGCCAGCCCTGCGATCAGGCGCCACGGGCTCTCTTCCTCTTCCCATGTCGCGATGTCGCCGGGGAGCGTGACAAGCCCCGCGACTTTCTCAAGCTCGAATCGCGGCGCGATGTAATCGATGCGCGCCCCGGAAATCAGCGCGCCGCAGAACCGCTCGGACGGATGCCAGTCGATCCCTGTGAAATAGCGAAGGCTCGTCGTCGAGCCGAGTAGGACGGCGGACGCTTTCGCGCGCTCCATTGCGGCGCGCAGCGCGTCAATGCGCCGGCGGCGCTCGTCGGCGCCGATCGGAGGAGGCGCGTCAGCGCGGCGGCCAGGCGTCGGTGTCATGATCCGGGTGCTGATGGTTGACTGCGGCGGGCGCGTCGGTGAAGACCTCCGGCAGTTCGTGCAGGTCCTTCATCCAGCCGATCCGCGCCTCGACGCCGTCCTGCGTCACGGGCTTCAAGGCGGCCGGATGATCGAGGCTGCCGATCGTCACATTGAGATGGCGTGCGTTCAGCGTTTCAAAAGTGAGCGGCGTGCCGCAATCGGCGCAAAACCCGCGGCGCACCGCATCGGAGGAATGAAAATGCGCCGGGCTCCCTCGCGTCCACGCAATGTCTTTCTTTTGCGCGTTGACGAGCGGCAGGAAGAAATTGCCGGCGGCCTTCTGGCACATCCGGCAATGGCAGATATGAGGATTCGAGAGCGGCCCGCTGATCCGGTAACGCACGTTTCCGCACTGGCAGCCGCCTGAAACGCTCGTCGTCATGGCGCGCCGCGCAGCTTCCTTTCATAGGCGGCGACGAGCGTCATATAGGGGTTCACCTTGGTGAACAGCGGCTCGTCGCCGGGCTCGGCGACGTAGTTCTCATACATCTCGAAATGGAGATGCGTCGTCGTCGGCACCGGCGTGCCGTCCGACTTAAAGAAGTCGTTCGAGATCTTGCCGATACGGTCGCCCTTGCGGACCTGCTGGCCTTCCGCCACGGCGAGTTCGCTCATGTTGAGGTGAAGATAATTGTAAATGGTGCCGGCGTCGGTCTGCAGCGTCACCCAGTGACGGCGCACGTCGATGACGCGCGCATCTTCGACTGCGACCGCCCAGTGGACATTTTTCACGCAGCTGTGCGGGCGGATGTCGAGCCCTTCGTGGCCGCCGCCGGGGCAGAGCGGCTGGTTGCGATCGCGCTTCTCGCAGAACGTGTCCTGCCAGGGATATTCGTAATTGCGCGCGTCGCACTGCGCGCCGTTCATGCCGTTGACGGAGCCGAGCCCGCCGCCGAAGCGGTAGACCTGGCTGTTGAGATAGACGGGGTCCTCCGTCGGGAAGGCGATCGAGGTGCGGTAGACCGTCTCGTCGACGAAGCCCGGCCCGGAACTCGGCAGCAATTCGCCCACGGGGAGATAGCTGAAAACCGCGCCGTCAGGATCGGTGAGGAGGGGCGGCTCTTCCGGCTCATCGACGGGTTCCTCATCGTCGGGCAATGGCTCGTCATCATCCGGGAGCGGATCTTCTTCGCCCGGGGCGGGGTCGCCCGCGGGCGGCAGCACGGCGCCGCCGTTCCGCCACCACCACCAGCCGAGCGCTGCGATGATAAGGAGGATCAGGAGGAAAATGACGGTGCGCCCGCTTTGCGCCTTTCTGCGGTCCGACATCATTCGCCTCCGGCTTCCGGATTGAGCAGCATGAGGTTCGACGCAAGGCCGACGATGAAGTCATCGCCCGTGCAGCGCGCATCCGTGTCCGGCTCGTCGCACATCAGCGAAAGCACGTAACCGGCGCCGAATTTCGCAAAGGAAAGATCGGTTGCGCTGTCGCTGCGGGTGATGAGGTAGGGCGCATTGACGCTTTGCAGCGTGCGCTGCTCCCTCCGCATCGCCGAAAATTTCGCGCGCGCCGCCTTTGCGTCGCCGAGCAAGAGCTTTCTCTTCGCGCCCGACATGCGCATCGCGACGCCGTCGGCGACTTCGGCGGTGGCGGAATAGCTGTCGCCCTGCGCGTAGATCTTGAGGGTCGCGGCGATGCGGTCGCCCTCGGGCGCCAGCACCGGGACCTGCGCGCGATTGACCTCGACCGCGCGCACGCTCTTGAAGCGGTCGGCGCTCGCCGCACGCATGCCGGGCGGGCGGGCGACAGCGCGTGTCACTGTCTGATCGGCGGAAATGTCGCGCCGCGCGCTGATCGCGAGCTGCGTTCGCATCTCGGTCCAGTTGACGCCGCCTTCGACGATTTCGCGCGCCGGCGCGCCGATCTCCGGCGGGTTTTCGCGCGGGATCGTCAGTGCACGCTCTTTTGCGCCGGCGCGGAGCCGCTCGGCGGCCGCGTCGTCCTCTTGCGCATGCGTGATCGCGCCGGCGGCGAAGATCGCCGCGGCGCCGGCGAGGGCCGCAGCCCTTCTGAGGAAAGGAACAGCGTTCATCGTCATCCCCTTGGCGCCTAATTGGGCGCCGCCCGCCGCCAAATTACGCCTTTGGCCGGTCATGCGTCTACCTCGCATCCAGCTTGAACTCGATGCGCCGGTTTTGTGCGAGCGCCGTCGCGGCGTAGCCTGCCGCGATCGGCCATTCGGAACCGAGGCCCGTCGCCATCAGGCGCTTTGCCGGCACGTTCCGTGAGCGCAGATATTCCGCGACGGAGACGGCGCGCTTGGCGGAGAGGTCGAGGTTCGACGAAAAACGCTGCGAACACGCCGCGCCGAGCGGCACGGCGTCGGCGTGACCCTCGACGCGCAGCACCCATTCGACATCCGCCGGAATGTCGTCCTTGATATCGAGGAGCACGGCCGCGATCTTGTCGAGTTCGACCTTGCCGGCCTCGCTGATCGCCGCCGAGCACGAGCCGAAGAGGACGTCGCTGCCGAGGACGAAGCGGTCGCCGACGACGCGGACGTCGGTGCGGCCTGCGAGCGCGGTGCGCAGCGCCTCGAAAAAGCGCGATCGCACTTCCTGGAGTTCCTGAACTTTTCGCGCGAGCGCGGCGTTGAGGCGCTGCGACAGGTTCTCGATCTGCGCGTTCTGCTCCTTGTCCTTCGCTTCCGCCGCTTCGAGCGCCTCCTGCAGGCTTTGCAGCTGGCGGCGCAGCGCGGCGAGCTGCGCGTTGAGCGTCGCGATCTGCGATTTCTGGTCTTCCGTCAGCGCCTTTTCCGCTTGCAGCTCTTCAGCGCTCGCCGCGACGGCGGATTGCGCGGCGGCCAGCGCCGCGGTCGCGCTCGCGAGCTGCGCGTCCTTGTCGGCGATCGTCGCTTCAAGCGCGAGGATGCTCGCGGCGAGCTTGTCCTTATCCGCCTGCGCAAGGCCGAGCTGCTCGGCGAGTTCGTTGATGCGGGCGGTGAGGCGCGCGAGTTCTGAATCCTTCGTCGCCAGCTCGTCCTTCACGACATTGAGCTTCGAGCCGAGATAGAACTGCGCGACGACGAAGATCGAGAGAACGAACATCAGCACCAGGAGCAACGTCGACAATCCGTCGACGAATCCCGGCCAGATATTGGCCTCCGACGATCTGCGGCGGCGCGCCAAGGGCCTACTCCTTCGATCCGCGGATGATCGAACGGTTGAGCGCGCGGATCTCGTCTTTCAGTTCCGCGATCTGCCCGGCCTGCGCCTTGATGAGCGCTTCGGTGTTGGCGGCGAACGCCGCTTCAAGCGCGGTGAAACCGTCCTCCGCGCCGCTTAGGGAGGAACGGGGAGCGGCGCTCGGCGCGCGGGCTTCCGTCATGCCGGTCAGCCAATCTTCGATATCAGTGTAGAACTGCCCGTGCGCCTGGCTCGCCTGCAGGTCGAGAAAGCCGAGCACAAGCGAGCCCGATAGTCCGAATAAGGACGATGAGAAAGCGACGCCCATTCCGGACAGCGGCTCGCGCAGGTTCGCGATAAGCTGCGTGATCGCGTCTTCAGCCTCGCCGCCGGAACTCGCGAGATCGCCGATCACGGCGGCGACGCCGTTGACCGTGGCGATGAGGCCCCAGAACGTGCCGAGGAGGCCGAGAAAGACGAGAAGGTTTCCGATATAGCGGCCGGTGTCGCGGCTTTCGTCCATCCGTGTGCCGATGGAATCGAGAACGGCCCGCGTCTCTTCCGGCGTGATCGAGCTGCGGCGCCGGTCGCGCCGCGTCGCGGAGTCGGGATCGGGAACGATCAGCACGCGCACCATGGCGCCGAGCAACATCGGCGCGCGCGGAAGCCGCGCGTCGTCGCGAAAGGCCTCCGCCCAGCGGATCGCCGGCTGCACCACGCCCGCCGCGCGCAGGTAATAGATGACGCCGAACAGGAGCACGAAAATGATGAGACCGTTCAGCGCCCGGTTGGCGTTGAACGCGTCGACGAGCAGGGTCGTCGGCTCCGGGCTCCAGGGTGAGAGGTAGAAGACGACCGCCCCCGCCGCGGTCAGGAACAGGAGCATGTTGAGAATATAGCGCCCCGGCTCGACGAACCTGACCGAGCGCTCCAGCGTCCGCGCCATCCTGACCCCTCTCACTATCAGCCCCGGGCGCAGCCTATCCGCCCCGCGCCCGAACGCCAAAGCCGCGATGGGCCGGGGAAGAGATTTTCGGCGATTGTGACAGTCAGGCAGCCGGCTTTGCGCACCCGGCGCGCTTTCTGAAATAAATTCGCGCATTGGGTGCGCAGGACTCTTGACGGTTGTGCGATTTATGACACTATCGTGACAGTTCAATAACAGATCGGTGACACGATCCCTCGTGGCCACGCCGCCGTTCGCAACCTTGAAGGAGATCGCCCAATGGCCTTTCTGAAATCCGCCATCTCCGCCGCCGCCGGGGTCGCGCTTTTGTTCGGCGTTTCGAGCGCCGGAGACATCAAGCCCTGCCCGGACGACTATCCGGTCCGCGCCGCCGACTATGTCGAAAGCCGCCTCGACGACGCACGCGGCGCCAAGGTCCAGGTGACGAGCGAGCCCTACCGGATCATCGCCGACCTTGAAGGCTATGAAGGCCTTCCGGGTTGGGGCGTCGATGTGAAGGTGAGGTCGCGCCTGCCGGGCGGATCCTATGGATATGCGCCCTACACCGTCATCTTCATCGACGGCGAAGCGGTCGCGCTTGACGAGGACCTCTCGGACCTGACGCGGGTCTAAGCCGGCAAGATGCTGGAACGCCGCTCCCTCGCCGGAGCGGCGTTTTCTTTTGGGGCGCCGTCCGAGGGGCGCCTCTTGCGCTGCAGCAGAAATTCGGCGACAGGCCTCGCGCCCCGGCTTGAAACCGAGCGCTGGCGCCTTGCGCGCCCCGGCGCTGAACGACTGTTCCCGCACATGACCGCTTCGCCGACCCTTCGCAACATCGCCATCATCGCGCATGTCGACCACGGGAAAACGACCCTCGTCGACGCTTTGCTGCGTCAGTCGGGGACCGTCCGCGCCAATACGGAAATGGCCGAGCGCGCGATGGACTCGAACGACATCGAGCGCGAGCGCGGCATCACCATTCTCGCCAAGTGCACCAGCGTGCTGTGGGAAGAGGGGGCGAGCCCTGTCCGCATCAATATCGTCGATACGCCGGGCCACGCCGATTTCGGCGGCGAGGTCGAGCGCATCCTCTCCATGGTCGACGGTTGCCTTCTCCTCATCGACGCCGCCGAAGGGCCGATGCCGCAGACGAAATTCGTGCTGTCGAAGGCGCTCGCGCTCGGCCTTCGCCCGATCGTCGTTCTCAACAAGGTCGACCGGCCGCAGGCCGATCCCGACGAGGCGCTCAACCTGACCTTCGATCTCTTCGCCGCGCTCGGGGCCTCGTCGGAGCAGCTCGACTTCCCCGTCGTCTACGCCTCGGGCCGCGACGGCTGGGCCGCGCATACGCTCGACGGGCCGCGCGAGAATCTGAAACCGCTCTTTGAACGGATCATCGCGCATGTGCCCCCGCCGGCGCTTGGCGAGGGGGCGGCCGCGCAGCCGTTCAAGATGCTGGCGACGACGCTTGAGGCTGACCCCTATCTCGGCCGCATCCTGACGGGCCGCATCGTTTCCGGCGTCGCCCGCCCCGGCGTCACCATGAAGGCGCTGCGCGCTGACGGCTCTGAAATCGAGCGCGTCAGGATCACCAAGGTGCTCGCCTTCCGCGGCCTCAAGCGCCAGCCGGTCGACAGCGCCGAGCCCGGCGACATCGTCGCGCTCGCCGGCTTCCGCGACGCCTCCGTCGCCGACACGCTGTGCGATCTTGAGAACGAGACGATCATCCCCGCCCAGCCGATCGATCCGCCGACGCTCGCCATCACCATTTCGGCGAACGATTCCCCGCTGGCGGGCCGCGAAGGCGACAAGGTGCAGAGCCGCGTCATCCGCGACCGGCTCCTGCGTCAAGCCGAGGGCGACGTCGCCATCCGCGTGCGCGACACCGAAGACGGCGACGCGATGGAAGTCGCCGGCCGCGGCGAGCTCCAGCTCGGCGTCCTCATCGAGAACATGCGCCGCGAGGGCTTCGAGCTTTCCGTCTCGCGCCCGCGCGTCGTGACGAAGACGGACGAAAACGGCCAGCTCCTCGAACCGATCGAGGAAGTCTTCATCGACGTCGATGATGAATTCACCGGCGTCGTCATCGAGAAGCTGACGCGCCGGAAGTGCGAGCTTGTCGAGATGAAGCCCTCGGGCGCCGGCAAGACGCGCATCATCCTCCACGCGCCCGCCCGCGCGCTGATCGGCTATCACGGCGAATTCCTCACCGATACGCGCGGCACCGGCGTGATGAACCGCTCCTACCTCAAGCACGCGCCGCACAAGGGGACGATCGAGGGCCGGCGCAACGGCGTCCTCATTTCGACCGATGACGGCGTCTCCGTCGTCTATGCGCTCTGGTACATCCAGGAACGCGGCTTCCTCTTCATCGGCGGCGGCGAGGCGGTCTATCAGGGCATGATCATCGGCGAGAACGCCAAGGACGACGATCTCGACGTCAACCCGCTGAAAGAAAAAAAGCTCACCAATATCCGCACCAAGGCGGCGGACGAAGCGATACGCCTCGTGCCGCCGCGGCGAATGAGCCTTGAACAGGCGATCGCTTATATCGGCGACGACGAGCTTGTCGAAGTGACGCCGAAATCCGTCCGCCTCAGGAAGAAAGCTCTCGCCCCGCATCTCCGGAAGAAGCGGACGAAGGACTGACGCCGGCGATTCTCCCGCCATGCCGGATTCGGCGCCGCTCGCCGCTGAGCTTCGGCCCGCCATTTCCGCGGCATCCAGCGCTGTTGTCCGTACAATACGGATTTTCCGGCGCGCGGGCGCTGGGGCGCCTTGCTGGCAGTTTGACTTGAGCGCATGGCCCCGCTCATTCCTGCGCAAGCGGGAATCCATGGTTCCAGGCGCCGCGCTTGCGGCTCCGGATCTCCGCTTGGTCGGGGAAAGTCGAAAGAAAATTTCGCGCGCTTCGATCAAGACCGGCTCCAGTTGCAGTCCGGAGCATCTTACGGGTGAAAAAAGGGGGTGGGATAAGGTGGGGGATAAGGTGGGGGATAAAGAGGGGGATAACTCGTGGGACGGGCGCGTTAACCAACGAAACGCCTGATATTGCTAAGGTATTTCGCTCCCGTTCTTGGGGAGCGGGCGAGCCTCCGCTCGACCATTGGTGGAGCGCGCCCCGAAAAATGATAATCCGTATACAGATTGAGCGATCACATCTTCGTCATCGCGCGGCGAGGACCCGCCGGACGGCGCCGCTTTGCCGGCCCCCGCGACTTCGGGTAGAAACTGTTCGCTATTTTCAGATGGAGGCAGCGCCTTGACTGATCGGCCCCTGCTGGCGTTCGTCCTCCCGCTCCTCGTCGCCGCCTGCGCGAGCGCCGGGCCCCTTGAGGTCCGGTGCGATGATTTCGCTTCCTATGCGAAGCCGGTCGAAACCGGCGCCGGCGCTGCGAACCCCTTCTTCGTTCCGATGATGGAAATGGCGGAGACGACCGCGGCGTCGGGCGGGGATACCCCGCCGCTCTATCCGGTGCTGCTCCTCTCCGGCGGCGGGCAGTGGGGCGCGTTCGGGGCCGGATTTCTGAAGGGCCTCGCCGACCGCGGCCGGCTTCCGGACTTCAAGATCGTCACCGGCGTTTCAACCGGCGCGATGCAGGCGCCCTTCGCCGCGCTCGCGAACGAAGCAAACGATCCGCAAGATCGCGCCGATCAGGACCTCATCGACCTTGCGACGCTCTATCAGCCCGCGTCGGAGGACAAGTTCGCCCGGCGCTTTGGCGATGCGGGGTTCATCTTTCAGGGCGCGGACGCGAGCCTCGCGCCGCTGGCGGACGAAATCCGCAACGCCCTGTGCCCCGACAACGACTTCGGCGCCGACGATTGCCGCCTTACCCGACTCGCGAAGGGCGGGGCGCCGGCCTTTGTCGGCTTTGTGGAAGCGCGTTCAGGCGCGCTGTTTACGGCGAACCTTAAAGAGATTGCGGAAAGCGGCGGCGCGCCGGCGCGCGAATGCGTGACGGCGGCGATGCTCGCCTCGGCGGCGGTTCCGGTCGAGTTTCAGCAATTCCGGACCGGCGGGCGCGCCTGGTATGACGGCGGCGTGCGTCGCGCGGTCTTCGAAGCGAGCGTCAGCGAGATGATGGCGAAAGCGCGCAAGGAAGTCGTCGATGAGACGGCTTGCGATGCGCGGCGAAAGGAGAACCCGGCCGCGGAATGCGACGGCGTCAAGGACGCGCATTGGCGGCGGGCCGACGCGACAGCGCCGCAGCCGGTTTTCTACGTCATTCGCAACGGCAAATCGACGATCGCCGACGATGCGGAGATCGACGGCGAGGCGGGCGCGCTGCCGAACGCCAAGCGCGCGGTCAGGATCATCCTCAATCAGAACGAACTTGATTCGCTCGCCGCCGTCCGCCTCAGCAATCCCGGCGCGCAGATTTTTTATCAGACTGCGGACGATACGACGCTCTCGCCTGCGCCGGGAAGCAAATTCGATCCGGCGTTCATGCGGGCGCTCGTCGCATTCGGCGAGGCGAAGGCGGGCGACGGCTGGCTTGTCTTTCCCTGATCATGTCAGGCCGAACGGAGCGTCGTTGACGCCGCAAGGTCGGCGACCTCGTCGCGGGTGAGGCCGGCGCCGGGCTTCAGCCAGGTGTGCGTCCAGTTGAGCATGCCGAAGAACAACATCGTGCGGGCGCGAAGCGCGGCGCGGTCGGCCTTGGGTTCTGCGCGCGCGAGAATCTCCTCAACGTGTGCGATCAGCTTCTTCTCCTTGGCGACGATCGCGCGGCGCTCTGCGGCGGGCAGGCGCGCAAGATCGTAAAGGAGGACCTTCTGCCGGTCCGCCGCGCCGGCGTAGAGCCGCAGGAGCCTGCGCGCAAAGCGCTGCAGCGCGCGCGCCGGATCGTCCGTCGGCTGATCGTCGACGGCGGTCAACAGATCCTCCATATGCTCGTCCATGACGGCATGGAGGATCGCCTCCTTCGAAGGGTAATAATGATAGAAGAGCGACTTCGACATGCCGCAGGCGCTTGCGAGGTCGGCGAGCGAGGCGCCGTCGAAGCCGCGCGCGGCGAAGAGCTTGGCGGCCTCTTCGACGATCGCCGCGCGTTTCTCGCCGTAATCTTCGGCTTGCGTGCGCGCCATCAGCCGGCCTTCGGGCGCAGATCGCGCACGCGCTTGGCCTTGCCCGAGGAACGCTCGAGAGCGCCCTCGGGCGCAATCTCGATCGCCGCGGAGACGCCGATCATCGTCTTGACATGATGCTTCAGTTCTTTCGCCGCAGCGCCTGCATCGGCGCCCTCGCGCGCCTCGACGATGATCTTCAGCTCATCCATCCGGTCAGGGCGCGTCACTTCGAGCGCGTAATGGGGGCTGAGGCCCGGCGTCTTGAGGATTTGCTCTTCAATCTGCGACGGGAAGACGTTGACGCCGCGGATGATCAGCATGTCGTCGCAGCGCCCGGAAATCTTTTCAATGCGCCGCATCGCGCGCGCCGTGCCGGGGAGAAGCCGCGTCAGGTCGCGCGTGCGGTAACGGATGACGGGCGTCGCCTCCTTCGTCAGCGAGGTGAAGACGAGCTCGCCGATCTCGCCGTCGGGCAGGACCGCGCCCGTCTCCGGATCGACGATCTCCGGGTAGAAGTGGTCCTCCCAGACGGTGAGGCCGTCTTTCGTCTCGACGCATTCATTTGCGACGCCGGGGCCCATCACCTCCGACAGGCCGTAAATATCGACAGCGTCGATGGCGAAGGCGTCCTCGATCTCTCGGCGCATCGCCTCGGTCCAGGGTTCGGCGCCGAAAATGCCGATCTTCAGCGAGGACTTGCGCGCATCGATCCCCCGGCGGCGGAACTCATCGAGGATCGCGAGCATGTAGCTCGGCGTCACCATGACGATGTCGGGCTCGAAATCGCAAATCAGCTGCACCTGTTTTTCCGTCTGCCCGCCCGACATCGGAATGACCGTGCAACCGAGCGCCTCCGCGCCGTAATGGGCGCCGAGCCCGCCGGTGAATAATCCGTACCCGTAGGAAACATGGACCTTCATGCCGGGCCGGCCGCCGGCGGCGCGGATGGAGCGGGCGACGAGCGAGGCCCAGGTTTCGATGTCGCGCCTTGAATAGCCGACGACCGTCGGCTTGCCGGTGGTGCCTGAGGAGGCGTGAACGCGCACCACCTCCGACTGCGGCACGGCGAAAAAGCCGAAAGGGTAATTATCGCGCAGGTCCGCTTTCGTCGTGAACGGAAATCTCGCGAGGTCGGCGAGGGATTTGAGATCGTCAAGCTTGACGCCGGCGCCGTCGAACGCGCGCCGGTAATGCGCCGAGTTGGCGTAGGCGTGCGCGAGCGTCGATTTCAGGCGCTGTAATTGCAGCGCCTGCAACTCGGCGCGGGAGAGCTTCTCGCCGTCGTCGAGAAGGGGAGCGTAAGTCATCCGGCCACCCGAACTTCGCCGTCACCCCGGGGCCGCGCTCTCGCGCGGAACCCGGGGTCCATCCCCCGAAATACCCGCGTGCGCGTCCGCGGGTTTCGGGAGATGGATCCCGGATCGGCTGCGCCGTCCGGGGTGACGATGGCAATTTGATCGCGCATGCGCCTCATCTTGCTAAATCGCGTTCATCGTCAGCAATTCATAAGTCGCGACGATCTCATCCTTCTGGTTCAAGACCGTCACATCCCATTTCACCTCGCCATACTCGTCATTGCGCTTCTTCTTCGCCTTGGCGGTCAGCCGTACACGGATGGAATCGCCGGGCGAAGCGGGCGTCAGGAACCGCAATTCGTCGAGGCCGTAATTGGCGAGCACGGGGCCGGGCGCCGGATCGACGAAGAGGCCCGCGGCGAAAGAGAGAATGAGATAGCCGTGCGCGACGCGGCCCGGAAAGAACGGATTCGCCTTCGCGGCCGCCTCATCCATGTGGGCGTAGAAGGTGTCGCCCGTGAAATGCGCGAAGTGTTCGATATCATCGAGCGTGATGGTGCGCGAAGCCGTTTCGATCGTCTTGCCGATCTCGAGCTCGCCGAAGCGGTAGCGGAAGGGGTGCGGCGCGTTCTTGTCAACGCCCGCGCCTTTGACCCATCGCCCGGTGACGGCGCGCAAAACGGCTGGCGAGCCTTGCACGGCGGTGCGCTGCATGTAGTGGGCGAGGCTCCGCATGCCGCCCATTTCCTCGCCGCCGCCGGCGCGGCCAGGCCCCCCGTGCACGAGTACGGGCAGCGGAGACCCGTGCCCGGTCGATTCCTTTGCGCAATCCCGGTCGATGACGATGACGCGGCCGTGGGACGATGCGGCGCCGAGGATGACTTCGCGCGCAATATCAGCGTCATGCGTGAACAGCGACATGACGAGCGAGCCGCCGCCGCGATTGAGAAGCGCGACGGCGTCGTCGAGCGATGCGTAAGGCATCAGCGTCGCGACGGGGCCGAAGGCTTCGACCTCATGAACGGCGCGGGCGCGCGCCGGGTCGTCGCAGACGAGCAGGGTCGGCGCGACGAAGGCGCCGCGTTCATCGGCGCCGATGGGCGACGCTTTCGCGCTGAAAGCGACGCGCGCCTCGCGGGAAAGGTCGGCGAGCCGCGCCTCAACATCGGCGCGCTGGCCGAGGCTGACGAGCGCGCCCATACGCACCTCCTCGCGCGCAGGGTCGCCGATCGTCGTTTTGGCGAGCGCCTCGGCGATCGCTTTCTCCGCGGCGGGGAGAAGCGCCGCAGGAACGAGCGCGCGGCGGATGGCGGTGCATTTCTGCCCAGCCTTCACCGTCATCTCCCGCACGACCTCCTTGACGAAAAGCTGGAACTCCGGCGCATCGGCGCTTGCATCGGGCGCGAGCATCGCGGCGTTGAGGCTGTCCTGCTCGGCGATGAAGCGCACGCTTTCGCGGATGATGACGGGATGGCTTTTCAGTTTCGCCGCCGTCGAAGCTGAACCCGTGAAGGAGACGACATCCTGGCCGGTCAGGTGATTGAAGAGATCCCCGGTTGGGCCGATGACAAGTTGCAGCGCGCCCGCCGGGACCTTGCCGGTCTCGATCAGGATGCGAAACGCCGCCTCGGCGAGATAGGCGGTGGCGGTCGCCGGCTTCACGATGGCGGGCACGCCGGCGATCAGCGAAACGGCGAGTTTTTCGAGCATTCCCCAGACGGGGAAGTTGAAAGCGTTGATGTGAACGGCGACGCCCTTCAGCGACGTCATCACATGCTGTGCGACAAAGGTCCCTTCGCGTGAAATCTGCTCGACCGCGCCGTCGATGAGGATGACGTCGTCGGGCAGCTCGCGCTTGGCTTTCGACGCCATCGAGAACAGCGTGCCTGCGCCGCCCTCGATATCGATCCAGCCGTCCTTGCGCGTCGCGCCGGTATGGAAGTTGAGGGCGTAAAGCTCTTCCTTCCGGTCCATGATCGCCTGGCCGAGCGCCTTCACGATCGCCGCGCGTTCAAGAAATGTCAGCCGACGGAGGTTCGCGCCGCCGACAACGCGGGCATGATCCGTCATGGCGCGGAAATCGAGTGCGGCAGGCGCGAACGCGGCGACGGTGTCGCCTGTCACCGCAGAAGCGATGCGGGTTTCAGCGCCGGCGCCCGCGATCCATTTAGCGAGCGCGTAGCTCTGTAGCGAAAGCACTGGCATCATTTTGTCTCCTTGCAGCCTCCACCCGCTCATCCCGGCGAAAGCCGGGATCCAGGAGTCGCCGAAACTGGGTCCCGGCTTTCGCCGGGATGAGCGGGTTGGATTACTTTCCTTTGAACACCGGTTTCCGCTTCTTTAGAAACGCATCGACGCCCTCGCGGTAGTCCTCGCTGCGGCCAAGTTCGCGCATGCGATCGCGTTCAAGATTGAGCTGCTCATGAAGCGTTCGCGAGAAGGCGCCGCGGATAAGCGTTTTCGTTTCGGCAAGGCCGCGCGTCGGGGCGCTGGCGAATTTGGCGGTGAGCGCGTTCGTCTCATCGCTTAGCTTGTCGTCATCGACGCACTTCCAGATGAGGCCCCACTCGGCGGCGGTCTCGGCGGGGAGGGGATCGCCGGTGAGCGCAAGGCCGAGCGCGCGCGCTTGCCCGCCGAGACGCGGCAGCGCCCAGGAGCTTCCCGAATCCGGCACGAGGCCGATATTGGCGAAGGACATGATGAATTTGGCCGACTTTGCGGCGAGACAAATATCCGCGGCGAAGGCGAGCGAGGCGCCGGCGC
>CAZOEB010000084.1:0-14697 GCA_964578685.1 uncultured Caulobacterales bacterium | reverse complement strand
CCCACCACCGTCACCCCGGACGCCGAAGGCGATCCGGGGTCCACGCCGCCGCACGTGCTGAAAGATGGACCCCGGGTTCCGCGCTCGCGCGCGGCCCCGGGGTGACGGGAGTTCTTGGAGCGATCATCGCTCGGTACACTGACAGAATAACCGCCGCCCCGCCTGATTCCGTCACCCCGGACGGCGCAGCCGATCCGGGGTCCACGCCGCCGCACGCGCTGAAAGATGGACCCCGGGTTCCGCGCTCACGCGACGCCCCGGGGTGACGGAGCAAGGCGGAGCGGCGGGCGATCCCCCTACGGAGCACCGCGGCGCTCTTGCGAAGCGTTCCGACACGGGCCAAGGACTGGCCCCATGGATGCGCTCTTTTCAACCTTCCTGACGGCGTTCGTGACGCTCTTCATCGTCATTGATCCGATTCTCGTCACGCCGATTTTCGCCACCCTGACGAAGGACGAGACCCCGCGCGCGCGCCTCAGGATCGCTTTCATGGCGGCGCTTTATTCGATCGTCATCCTCGCGGCGTTCGGTTTTGTCGGCAACACCGTGCTCTCGCACATGGGCGTCGATCTCGCGGCGTTTCGCGCGGCGATGGGCATCATCCTGTTCTTCATGGGCTTCCGGATGTTCTTCGATCCGGAAAGCGAGACGCAGGCGAAGACGCCCGGCCCCAAAGCCTCGGCGCGCGACCAGATCGCCTTTTTCCCGCTTGCGATCCCGATGCTCGCCGGGCCGGGCGCGATCGCCACGATCATGCTGCTGATGGGTCCGGGCGCGAGCCTCGTCCAGAAAGGCTCGGCGCTTGCAGCTTCTGCGATCGTGCTGGCGATCGGCGTCCTGATGATGGCGTTTGCAAGCCGGATCGGCGACGCGCTCGGCCGCACCGGCATGAACGCGATCACGCGCATTCTCGGCATGCTGCTGATGGCGCTGGCCACGCAATACGTGTTCGACGGCGTTCGGGTCGGCGTGCTGGGCGAGACCGTCGAGGAGGCGTCACCCGCGCACTGATTTGCGCGGGTCGCCCTCGCCGCCGCGCCCGATCGAGGCGTAGCGGAAACCCTGTTCGGCCATGTGCGCCGGACGATAAACGTTGCGCAGATCGACAAACACCGGCGCCTTCAGGAGATCCTTGACGCGCTTCAGATCGAGCGCGCGAAATTCGTCCCATTCCGTCAGCAGGACGGCGGCGTCCGCGCCGTCCATCGCGTGATAGGGCCCGTCGCAATAGGTGACGTCTTTAAGAAGCTTCCGCGCCTCCTCCATGCCGGCGGGGTCGAACGCCCGGATCGTCGCGCCGGCGGCCTGCAGCGCGGGAACGAGTTCCAGCGACGGGCTGTCGCGCATGTCGTCGGTGTTCGGCTTGAAGGTGAGCCCGAGGACCGCAATCGTCTTGCCGCGGACGGATCCGCCGCAGGCGGCGACGACGCGGCCCGCCATCTCCTTCTTGCGGCGGTCGTTGATCTCGACCACCGCCTCGACGATGCGGGTCGGAGCGCCGACCTGTTGCGCCGTCTTGACGAGCGCGAGCGTGTCCTTCGGAAAACACGATCCGCCATAGCCGGGGCCGGCGTGCAGGAATTTCGAACCGATGCGCCCGTCCAGGCCGATGCCGCGCGCCACCTCCTGAACATTGGCGCCGACCTTTTCGCAGAGGTCCGCCATCTCGTTGATGAAAGTGATCTTGGTCGCGAGAAACGCGTTGGCCGCGTACTTGATGAGCTCCGACGTCGCGCGGTTGGTGAAGACGATCGGCGTTTCGTTGATGAAGAGCGGACGATAGAGCTCGCGCATCACGTCGCGCGCGCGCTCGTCTTCGGCGCCGACGACGATGCGGTCCGGGCGCTTGAAGTCCTCGATCGCGGCGCCCTCGCGCAGGAACTCCGGGTTCGACACGACGGAAAAGTCCGCATCAGGACGAACGCGCCGGATGATCGCCTCGACCTCGGCGCCGGTGCCGACCGGCACCGTCGATTTCGTGACGACGACGGTGTAGCCGTCGAGGGCCTTCGCGATTTCTTCGGCGGCGGCGTAGACATAAGTGAGGTCGGCATGGCCGTCGCCGCGGCGCGTCGGCGTACCGACGGCGATAAAGACGGCGTCGGCGTCGGGCGTCGCGGACTCCAGGTCGGTCGTGAAGGAGAGCCGCCCCGCCGCGACGTTTTCCGCGACGAGCGCGTCGAGGCCGGGCTCGAAGATCGGAATCTCGCCGCGCTCCAGCCGCTTGATCTTCGAGGCGTCCTTGTCGACGCAGGTGACGTCGTGCCCGAAATGCGCAAAGCACGCGCCGGAAACGAGCCCGACATAACCGGTGCCGACGATCGCAACGCGCATTGATGCTCTCCGTCCGGCCTCCGCCGGCGTTTATCGAGGTTACGCTTGAAGACGCGGCGCGCAAGCGCCGCGCTCTTTAGCCTTAATGGGCGTTCTTTGGAAAGAGCACGGCGGCGAAGGTCAGAACCATGATCTTGAGGTCGAACCACAAGGACCAGTTGTCGATATACTCAAGATCGAAGCGCACGCGCTGGGCCATGTGCTCGCGCTCGGACGTCTCGCCGCGCCAGCCGTTCACTTGCGCCCAGCCTGTCATGCCGGGCTTCATCTTGTGGCGGCCGGAATAGTTCTGGACGGTCTGCGCGTATTGATGGTTATGGGCGAGCGCATGCGGCCGCGGCCCGACCAGCGACATGTCGCCTTTCAGCACGTTGAGGATCTGCGGCAGCTCGTCGAGGCTGTAGCGGCGCAGGAACGCGCCGAGCCTTGTCACCCGGGGATCGTGCTGCTTGGCCTGGACGACGGTATCGCCGTCCTCCGCGACCGTCATGGTGCGGAATTTATAGATCCGGAAAACCTTGTGATTGAACCCGTGGCGCTGCTGCTTGAAAAGAATGGGGCCCTTGCCTTCGAGCTTGATGGCGATCGCGATCGCCAGCATCACCGGCGACAGGATCAGAAAGGCCGGCACGCCGATGGCGTAATCCTCGATCGTCTTCAAGACGCCGCCCCAGCCTTCAAGCGGGCGGCGGTAAAGCGTCAGCATCGGCGCGCCGCCGATGCGCACGACTTCGCCGCCGGTATGATCGAGCCAGTGGACGTTCGGGCACATCGTCAGCGTCACCGGCAGGAGCGAGAGACGATTGATCAGCCCTGTCATCGCTTCCTTCGACGATCGCGGCAGCGCGATGACGATGTCGTCGATCTGGCCGTTGCGGGCGGCGAGTTCGAGATCCTGAAGATTGCCGGCGAGACGCAGGCCCGCATCCGCCTCTTCCGGCCCCGCTGCGTAAATGCCGACGATCGAGGCCGCCTTTTCGGGATCGCTCATGATGTCGGCGAAACGCCGGCCGGACTCGGTCGCGCCGACGACGGCGATCCGGCGCGAAAACACGCCCCCGTCCCGAACGGCGCGCCGGAGAACGGCGGCGGCGACGATGCGCGCGCCGACGAGATAGACGGCGACGGCCCCGGTCCAGGCGAACAGCCAGGTGCGCGAGAACTGCTCTGAGACCTTGAGCGCGAAGCCGAAGGCGATGAGGCCGAGAACGATCAGCGCCCAGCGCGCGACCACGGCGCGCATCGACCGGCTCGAGGACCGGATCGCCTCGAATTCATAAAATCCGTCGCGGCGGAGGAGCGAGGTGAGGCCTGTCGCGCCGACGATGCCGACGGCGGCGTAGGATTGCCAGTCGTATTCAACGCCCCGGAAATAGAAATGGTAAATTTCGGCGACGACCACAGACCCGAGAATGATCGCCAGAAAGTCGGAGAAATGAACGAGATCGCCGTAAAGGGCCCGGGAGAAAGGCGCGCGGCGCGGCGGCTCGGCGGCCAAGGGCGCGTCTGCGAATTTCGGCGCTTCACTCAAACCCAACTCAGCCACTGGCAAGGCGCTCCCTCAAAAATCGCCTGCGGACGCAGCCTCTAGCACGCCGCTTGCGAAGAATCAGTAACGTTATGGGTCTTTCCCACAAATTTTTTTGCAGCGCAGCAGAATCGGCGCCGCCGGGACTGGACCGGGAAACCGTTCTGTGGCGTGAAGATTGCCATGCAATTTGCGTGTAAGGCGGCGGGCCCCGCCAGCCGCAGCGTGGTGTCAGAAAGCGGGTTCGCCAGCCATGTCGAAGCAATTTGCCACGTTTTATGTCTCTTGGCGGGACTCCAAGAAGCGTCCGATCCTTTTTGACGGCAATGAGGCTGACCTCGGCCGGGCCGCCGCCGACGCGCTGGAGATCAAGCTGAACGAGCTTGCCGAGGGAGGCTGGATCGTCGACCGGATCGTGCCGGCGACCGGGATCACCCCGCGCCAGTCGGCCGCCTTCACGATCATCGCCTTCAAGTAGAGAGGCGAGCGCCCCGGAGACCCGATGCGACAGGACCCTGACACCGCCTTGCTTGTGGAAATGGAGCGCCTCGCCCTTGAAGCCGGGGCGAAGGCGATGACGATCTATGCAAGCCCCTTCGCCGTCGGCGCGAAGGGCGACGCCTCCCCTGTCACCGAGGCGGACCGGATCGGCGAGGAGATCATCACGGCAGGTCTCAGGGCCTGCGCGCCGAGCGTTCCGATCCTCGCCGAGGAGGCGGCGTCCTACGGGACGATCCCCGATCTCGGCCGCGAGTTCTTCCTCGTCGACCCGCTCGACGGCACGAAGGAGTTCATCACCAAGACCGGCGAATTCACGGTCAATATCGCGCTCGTTCGCGACGGCGTCGCGGCGCTCGGCGTCGTCTACGCGCCGGCGATTTCGAAGCTCTATGTCGGGCGCAAGGGCGTGGGCGCCTTTCTCCGCCGCCCCGGCGAAGGCGCCGGCGCAGAACCGATCCGCGCACGCAAGGCGCCCGCCGAGGGTCTCGTCGCCGTCGCCAGCCGCAGCCACCGCGGTCCGGAGACCGACGATTTCCTCAGCACGCTGAAGATCACGGATTTCGCGGCCGCGGGTTCCTCGCTCAAATTCTGCCTGATCGCCGAAGGCCTCGCTGACGTCTATCCGCGGCTCGGCCGGACGATGGAGTGGGACACCGCCGCCGGCCAGGCCGTTCTTGAGGCCGCCGGCGGGCGCGTCGTTGAATTCGAAAGCGGCGCCGCGCTCCGCTATGGCAAACGGGAGCGCGGCTTCGACAACCCCCATTTCATCGCGTGGGGCGCTTAAGCGGATTTGCGCCCGCGCGCCGCAAGAACGCCAAACCCTGCGAGAAACACCCACGCCGCCGCCGGGAGCGGGATCGGCGCGGCGAGTTCCGCGAGGTTGCCGCGCAATTCGCCGCTCGGGATCTCGACCGAATGGATGTTGGTGTAGCCGAGACCGGTAGCGAGACCCATGAGCAGCGCCATCATCGCGCCCGACGCCGTACCGCCGTTTGCGGCGAGGAAGGCGGCGTTGTAGGTCGCATCAAGCGTCAGATCGACCGTCTGGTCGATCATGCCGCTAGTCGCCGGCACGGCCGGCAAGAAGGCGCCGAAGCCGATCGCGACGCCGGCGTTGGCGCTCGTCGGCGCACAGCAATGGAGATGCGCGTCGATCGTATTCGACGTGAGGCCTGACCAATTGGTGTTGAAGCGCAAGGTCTGCGCCGTCGTGTCGACGGTGATCGTCGACGTTCCCGTGCCGGTCGAGGCGTTGGGCGGATTCTCGTTCGCGCCTGAAAGACTTCCGCTATAGACGATGATCGCCGCTGACGCGGCGGCGGGCGCAAGCAAGGCGAGAAGCCCTGACATCAGGGCGGCGACGGAATTCATGGCGGCTCTCTCCACAACAGACCGCCCCCCTGCCGCGCAGACTGCTCCCGCGATGCGACAATTTCATGTAAATTTGAGGTAATAATCGATTGTTCATGATCCGTATAAGGATCGCTGCAAAGCAAAACGGCGGCCCGAAGGCCGCCGTTTCGCGTTTGCTCCGTTTCCGGAGCTCTTAGAACCGGAAGCGCGCCGTCACCCCGAAGGTGCGCGGCTGGTTCACATGGAAGCCGAGACGCGCGCGGCCGCCGCGTTCGCGGTCGAAGGCGAGAAGCGCATTCTCGTCCGTGACGTTGTTGATGTAGGCGAGCAGCGACCAGTCTTCAAAATCCATCCCCGCCGTCAGGTTGACGATCTGATAGTCGGGGAGTTCGAGATCGAGCACCGTCGCATCCATGCCGGTGGCGCCGCCGAAGGGCAGGCCGGAGACGAAGCTGCGCGGATTGTTTTCCTGGTCGCCCGGCTGCGTGAAGCGCGTGCCGACATGCTGGAAGGTCGCCGCCACAAAGGCGTCGTGCGAACCGATGTTGAAGTCGTAGGACGCCGTCGCCGCGATCTGGAACTGCGGCACCGAGGCGAGGCGATTGCCCTCGCGCACGCCGCCGATGACGTCGTTCGGGTCCATCGTGGTGTTGTCAGGCAGGGTCGAGTCGAATTCCGACTGCAGCCAGGTCCCGGCGAGCGTCAGCGCGAGGCCCGACACCGGCTCGTAGCCGAGTTCGAACTCGACGCCGAGCGTGTGGGCTTCCGGCACGTTGAACGAGATGCGCGAAGAGCAGGAGCCGGCGTCGACCGTCACCTGAAGGTTCTTCACGTCGTTGTAGAAGCCGGCGACATTCGCGGTGAACGGTCCGCTCTTGTATTTCACGCCGCCTTCGTAGTTCCACAGCGTTTCGTCTTCGTAATCCTGGAAGCCGCCGAACAGCGCGAGGTCCGCCGGCGTGCAGAGCGGCGTATTCAGCGGATCGTTGACGCCGCCGAGACGGAAGCCCTTGGCGGCCTGCGCATTGACGGTGAGCGAATCGCTGAGGTCGTAGCTGAGGATAAACCGCGGCGCGAAACCGTCCGACGATGTTTCATCGACAACGCCGGCATCGCCATTGGCGAAGAGCCCGCCCGTGGTGATCGTCCTGATTTCCGAAAAGTCGTAATAGCGGACGCCGGCCGTCACATCGAACCGATCGGTGAGCGCAAGGGTGCCCTCGGCGAACGCCGCAAACTGTTCGATGTCGTAGGGAAGGTCGGAGTTGAAGGGCGAGTCGGCGCCGAACCCGTTGGCGACCGCCGCCGAGGTGCCTGCGCCGAGCACGGCGTCGGTGAAGGCGTCGTAGCCCGGCGTCGGCAGCCGCTGCGAATAATCGCGATCGATCTCGGTGTAGAACACGCCGAGCAGCCAATCGAGACGGCTTTCATAATCGGAGGCGATCCGCGCTTCCTGCGTGAAGGTTTCAAGATTGGTGCGGTCGACGAGGTTCGACGGCAGCAGCACGGCGGCGTCCGGATAGCCGAGATCGACCGACACCGAACCGGTCAGGGCCGAGGCGTCGCGGCTGACGAGGATGTCGCGATTGGTCCAGCTGGTGATCGAGGTGAAGACGACGGGCCCCGTGTCCCATTCGACCGTCACGTCGCCGATCGAGGTCTGGTCGCGGAACTGTTCCCGGAGAAGAAGGAACTGTTCGTTCTCGTCGAACGTCACCGCAGGGCGGGTCGTCGTGAACGGATTGGCGAAGAGATTGAACACCTCCTGCCGGTTGAAGCCGTCGACGTCGACGTCCTGATAGACGAAGCGCGGCGTGATCGACAGGTTCTCCGTCGGCTCAAGGCGCAGCGCCGCGCGGAAGCCGTAACGCTCGCCGCCATTGACGTCTTCGGTGACGCCGCCGCCTTCGCGCAGCGCGTCGACGAAGCCTGCGTATTCCGTCCAATAGCCGACAAGGCGGAACGCGGCCTTGTCGCCGAGCGGCAGGTTGATGACGCCCTTGCCATGATATCCGACATCGCCGCCGTCGATGACATTGACGTTGCCTTCGATGACGCCGGAGGTTTCGCCGAGCACCGGCTGATTGGTGATGTAGCGGATGGTGCCGCCGATCGATCCGGCGCCGAACAGCGTGCCTTGCGGACCGCGCAGCGTTTCAACCCGGTTGAGGTCGAAGAGGTCGAGATCGGGCGTGAAGAGCGAAAGCGAAATCACGGATTCGTCGAGATAGACGCCGACCTGCTCCTTGACGCCCGGCTGGTCGCGAACGATCTGACCCGCCGAAACGCCGCGGAGCCCAACCTGACTCTGTCCCGGTCCAAGGTTCTGGATTGAGAGACCGGCGACGTTGCGCGAGAGGTCTTCGAGGTTCTGCGAACCGGTCCGTTGGATATCCTCTTCGGTCTGAGCGTTGACCGAGAAAGGCACGTCCTGCAGCGACTGGGCGCGCTTTGTCGCGGTAACAATGATTTCGTCGCTTTCCTGCGCATAGGCGCCGCCGGCGGCAAGCGCGAGCGCGGCGGCCGAACCGAACAGCGCGACTGTTGTTTTTCTCATTGGCTGGTCTCCCTGATCTGACGCCTCCGACAAGGCGTTAACCATCAGAAGACCATGGATTCTGAGGGTTTCACCAGCCGACACGGGTTGCCGCGCGAGCGAAAACTTGCGGCTTGTGGGAAATGGACAACACCGCCGTGCAGGCGCGCCTCTGTCTTTTGGCTGAAACGGCCAATCCGTCGCTCGGCGAAGCTAGAGCGTCGGCGACAACGTCGCCGGCAAGGTGACGCCGCGGCGGATCCAGACGTCCCATTGCGGCGTTTCGTTCAGCCGGCGGAACTCCGTGTAGAGGAGCGCCTCGGCCTTACCCGCCATGTCGGCGCTGGCGGCGTCGAGGTCGACCCGGGGGACCAACACGACCTTGGCGCGCGCCGCCGCCGCCTTGCCGTCGATGGCGCAGGCGCGCCGGCCCGCCATCACGCAGGCGATGTCGCCCTTGGCGAGGATCGCCGTCTCAAAGCCCGCTTCATCAAGCGCGCGCGCTTGCTCGGCCGCGGCGAGCAGCATCGCCGTCTGGCCTGCCGGCGCGAGCGGAAAAATCGCGCGCGCGTCGGCGGTTTCGAAACGGCCTTCCTCCATCCAACGGGCGAGAGTGAGTTCCAGGGGCTGCACGACGGCGAAAGCCCTGATCACCGCGGCGGGCGCCGCCTCCGCCGCGCGCGCCTGCCGTAGGAATTGATCGGCTGACTGCAGAATGAGCGCTGCGGAAAGACCAAGAGAAATGAGCGCCGCAGCGCCCGATACGGCGACCGAGGCGCGGTCATGCGTGCGGAAGACGCCGTCGTAAAAAGGCGACGACGTCGAGAAAACCGCGATCGCCGCGGCGACGAGAAAGAGCAGCGCTGGAGAAGAGCCGGCGATCAGCGCCGCAGACCAGCCGAACGCCAAAAAAGCGAAAGCCTTCATCCAGTTGCGGCGATAAAGGTCGCCGCCGAAGATTGCGCTGAGCAGCAGCGCGCCGAAGGCGAGCGGCGCCAGCGAGGCGACGCTGAAGCCCGGCGCGGCAAGCGCCGTTGTTCCCGCGGCCGCCAGCGCCGCCGCCGCCGTTTCGGCGCGCGCCGCGGCAAGGCCGTGCGCCAGCATTTCCGAAAGCGCGGTGAGGACCGCGAGCGGCAGAAGCGCCGCGCCATACCGGTAAAGGCCGCGATCGCCCGACAGGAACGGACAGGCCGACAGCGCGAGAACGCCGGTGAGCGCGAGCACGGCGTTCGACATCCAGAGCGCGTAAAGGAGGGCGCCGCTGAGCGCGCCCTCGCCGATCGCCCGGGCGCGCGAATTGTCCGCCGGCGCGCACAGGAAACATACGCAGACCGCGGCGAACAGCGCGAGCGCCGCCTCCGGCGCTCCCGAAAACGGGGTCGCGACGAAGGCGCCCGTCGCGGCCGCGATCAGCGCCGTCTGCGCGAGGGAGAAGCGTACCGCTGCGAAGACGCCGATCGCCGCGGCTGCGATCAACGCAGCGATCGCTTTCGCGCCGAGATGAATGCGCCCGGGCGCGTCAAAAAAGAAATCGGCGGTGATCAGCAGGGCGAGATCAAACGGCGAGCCCGCCGTCAAAAGGTTTCCGCCGCCGCTCGCGAATGCGCGCGCCTCGGCGACGGGCGCAAGAATTTCCGCGGTCGTTGAAAACGTGAGCAGCGCCGGCGCGCCGAGCGCGGCGATAACGGCCGGCAGGGCGGCGGCGAGCGCGATGAGGGTCGCGATCCGCCCGCCGCGCCAGCCGTAGAGCAGGATCGCGGCGGCGCGGGCGGCGGGCGCGGGCGCGCGCCATTGCGCATCGCTCTCGCCGCCCGGATATCCGCCCCGTTCCACCGCTGCTCCAGCCCCCATGCGCCAATCCGGATGTGCCACTCCGGCGCGCCCCGACAGGAGCGCCGCCGTTAACCGCTGTCGTCGCAAGAGCCCTGCCGAAATGAGAGGGGACGGCGGCTCGAAATCGACGGCGAAGCTGCTAAGAGCCTCGGGTCATGCGTTCCCTTCTTGGACAGGCCTTCGATCCTCAGACCCGGTTCGTGCGTCTTGCGCTTGCCGAAAAGGGACTGTCCGCGCGTTTCGTCGAGACGCGGCCCGAGGACGAAGACGAGGGACTCGCAAGGTTAAATCCCGCGCGCACGCTGCCGATCCTGATCGATGAGCCGCCGACCGGGGGCGAGATCGCGGTCGCGCCGGTCGAGGCGATCGCCGAATATCTGGAAGAAGCCTATGGCGAAACACCGCTCTTGCCGGCGACGTCGGCCGGCCGCGCCGAAGCGCGGCGCCTGCGCCATTGGTTTCTCGACAAGTTCGACCGCGAGGCGACGGCGCTAATCGCGCGGCCGCGTCTGATGGGCGGGCGCGGACGGCGCTGGGGCGATCCGGAACCGGTGCGCGAATTTTCCGCCGCGATCGTCTGGCACTTCGATTATCTAGGGTTCCTGCTCGAACGGCGGCGCTGGATCGCCGGCGACCGCATGACGCTCGCCGATCTCGCCGCGGCCGCCTCGCTCTCGGTCAACGACTATTTCAACCTTGTTCCGTGGACGGATTTTCCCGAGGTCAAGGACTGGTATGCGCGCATGAAGTCGCGGCCGTCGATGCGCCAGATCCTCGCCGACCGGCTCGACGGCGCGGCCCCGCCCGCCCATTACGCCGATCCCGACTTCTGATGACGGACCCCGAAGCGCTCGCCCGGCGCGTCAAGGCGCTCGCGCGCGAAGCGGGTTTCGACGCCGTCGGCGTGACCGGCGCTGATGCGCCCGCGACAGCGCCCAAGCTCGCCGAGTTTCTGGAGGCGGGGCGCCATGGCGGCATGGACTGGATGGCGGCGCGCGCGGACGAGCGCGCCGACCCCGCCGCACTGTGGCCGGAGGCGCGTTCGATCATCATGCTCGGCCAGAATTACGGACCCGCGGACGATCCTCTTGAGGTCCTCGGCGCGCGGGGCAAAGGCGCGATCTCCGTTTACGCGCGCGGGCGCGATTATCACGACGTCGTCAAGACGAAGCTGAAGACGCTCGCGCGGGCGATCGTCGCCGAGATGGGCGGGGAGGTCAAAGTCTTCGTCGACACCGCGCCGGTGATGGAAAAGCCGCTCGCTGCGCGCGCCGGCGTCGGCTGGCAGGGCAAACATACGAACCTAGTCAGCCGCGGGCATGGATCGTGGCTCTTTCTGGGGGCCATCTTCTCGACACTGACGATCGCCGTCGATGAGGCGGAGGCCGACCATTGCGGGCTGTGCCGTCGTTGCCTCGACATCTGCCCGACGGCGGCGTTCCCCGCACCCTATCAGCTCGATGCGCGCCGCTGCATCTCCTACCTGACGATCGAGCATAAGGGCCCGATCCCGGCCCAATTTCGCGAGAAGATCGGCAATCGCGTCTATGGCTGCGACGATTGCCTCGCCGTCTGTCCCTGGAACAAATTTGCAAGCCTCGCGCAGGAAGCCCGGCTCCGCGCGCGCGACGATCTGAAGGCGCCGGATCTCGCCGAGCTTGCGGGCCTCGATGACGCCGGTTTTCGGGCGCGCTTTTCAAGGAGCCCGATCAAACGCACCGGGCGAGACCGCTTCGTGCGAAACGTGCTGATCGCGATTGGAAACTCCGGCGATCAAGAGCTGGCGGCGTCGGCGAGCGGTCTCCTGGACGATCCTTCTCCGTTGGTGCGCGGCGCCGCCGTCTGGGCGCTGCGGCGCCTGTCGCCCGAGGAAGCCGCAGCAAGGCGGGATCAATCGCTCGCCCGCGAAGCCGATGCGGACGTGCGCGCGGAGTGGACGACCTAAATCTCGACCGTCACCGTCACTTCGGCCTTGGTGACGTCGCCGTTCGTGTCCTGCACGAAGTAGTAGAACCGGTCGACGCCGGAAAATCCGGGATCGGCGAAATAGGTGACGGTTCCATCGTCATTGGCGACGACGCGTCCGTGTTCGGAAAAGAGGCCGTCAAGCGTTATGCGATCGCCTTCAGGGTCGCGATCATTGGCGAGCACGTTGATGGCGACAGCCTCGCCCGCGCCGACCGAGGCGAAATCGGCGCCGGCGACCGGCGCGCGGCTCGACGTATTGAGAAGGCCGTTGTCGGTCCAGTTCTCAGGCAGGCTGAAGCGGTCTGGGATCGTCACGAAAAGGCCGACCTTTTCAACGACGCCGGTGGCGCGGTCGGCGATATATTCCTCGACCAGCGTGACGCGTGCGCCGCTCGCGGTCGTCCAGACGCCGTTCTCCTCGATCGCGCCGCGCAGCTCCGCGCGGCTGATCGTATTGGGGTCCCACTCCGGCGACAGGGCGCGCGCCCCGATCGAGTCGTAAATCACGCCGTTAAGGCTTGCGCCGCCGGCGCCGAAGGCGAAGCGGTCTGCGGCGTCGAGCGAAAGCCGTCCATCGACCAGATCGTCGCCGTCGAGAAAGCGGTCGTGGCGGGTTCGGTTGGTGAAGTCCACGCGCGCGCCGTTCACCTCGACGTCGATGTAGACATATTCGAATTCGCCCGTCCTGTTGAGGAAGGAAAGGGCGTTCTTCGCGTTCTTCGTCTGATCTACGCCGGTGTGGAATCCGTCGATCACAGCGCCGTTGATGACGATGTCGACGACGTTGGGATCCAGAACGACGCCTCTTGTCCGGCCCGGGCGGGCGCCGGCGGAATCGCTCGCGACGAGGTCAAGGTCCGTAAAGGTGTAGTGCGCCGTGTACTGAAGATGAACGCCGGTTTCGACTTCCCACGCGGTGAAGTCGTCGATCACCGACCGCACGCCGTGACCCTGCCGCGGATTCGCCTTGATGACTTCGAGGCCGATCTGAGACGCGATCGTCTCATTGCCTGAGAAAATCGAAATCGCCGGGACGTTGACGTCCACACGGTCGAGATAGCGCAAGGAGTCGCCCTGATCGACCGTTGCGGGGGACACTCCGATAAGGTCTGCGTCTGATCCGCGGTGGAAGTAGGTGAAGCCGGCGCCGCCCGGCACGCCGGCGGCGACGTTGCCGACAGCCTCGACCAGCCGGCCCTGGAACCAGAAGCCCGTTCCGGTGCGGCCGAGATCGAAGGCGTGAACGTCGTCGCCGTCCTTGACGGAATTCGCAACGCCCAGCGACTTGATGGCGATATTGCCCGACCAGCGCCCCGTCTCATTCCCGGTTTCGGCGACGAAGGCCGCGCCGAAAACGTCGTAAGCGGCGTTGTTTGAGAAGTTGGCGTTTGAATCATGGTGGACAAAGCCCCAGCCGGGCGAGCCCCAGACGGCTGCGCCCTCGACGATCACGGGGTTCGCCTGATCGTCGACGCCGGCGCGGTGGATGTGCAGAGAATAGCGGCCTTTGACGTTGGAGTCCGGCGCGACGCCGTCGAGGTCGGACAGGTCGAACGCGCGCTCCGACTTGTCGGTGCGGCCGAGCTCGGTGAACTCCGCATAGCGCACCGTCACGTCGCTTGAATGCATCAGCATCACATGCCCGCGCTGATGCGCAGGCGTCGTTTCGGCGTTCTCGGTCTCGAAAACGATGTTGCGCGAGTAGTTGGCGACATAGGCCTTGAGATCGGACCGCGCGCCTTCGTGGTCATATTGCAGCGGACGGTCGAGCGTGACGATGTTGCCGCTGATCGCCGTGATGACCAGTTCTTCGTCCTCCGTCGCCACGTCGATCGGCGCGCCTTGCGGCGTGCCGCGCGTCGAGACGAGGTGGGCGCCCGTCAGCACGAGCTTGTCGCCGACCCGCCAGCCCTCCGGCGGGGCCTCAAGCGTCAGCGTCGTGTCGCCCCGCATCGGATCGACAGCGACTTTCAGGAAGGTCTCTTTCTCGGCGCCGTTGATGTCGACCGACCCCATGGACACAAGGCCGCGAGAGAGCAGCCGCGGGTCCCAGTTCACATCGATCGGGCCGTTATCGGCGAACTGAATGACGGCGCGGACATCCGCATCGACCGGATCGGCCTCGGTTCCGATCGTCAGCGCGCCGCCGTCAGTGACAACCAGCGTGTCGACTTCAAGAAACGTGTCGCGATCGGCTGCGAAATCGAGCGCGCCGTCGACGCGGATCGTCTTGATGGACGCCGCGCTCTCGCCGTCATAATTGATCGTCACGCCGTCGGGGATGAGAACGCGCGCGCCCTCCTCGGCGGCCCGGATGACCCCCGAACCGACACCGGCCGCGACATAGCCCGCCGGGCCGCCGACCACGACCATCGCGGTCTTGGCTCCCGCCAGCACGACCTTCGAGGTGTAGTAGCCGGCATCCATCGCCGTCGCCCAGCGCGCCTCGGACGCGGCCTTGGCGCTCTCGGCATCGATGACGGCGCGCAGATGATCCTTGTAGAGGTCGGCCAGGGCACCCGTGTCGCCCGATGTCGCAAGCCGGTCGATCTCTTCCGTCGAGCGGCCCTCCGCCTCGTAGGCCTTCGCGAGCTTGGCCTGCAGGACCTGGCGCTGCCTTTCCTCGGCATCTCTCTGCGCCTGG
>CAZOEB010000083.1:0-14734 GCA_964578685.1 uncultured Caulobacterales bacterium | reverse complement strand
CGGAGGCGGTCATGATCGCGCCATGCTTCTTCGATGCGGGCGGCGACGAAGCCGCGCGCAGCGCGTCCGAGCGGCGTTTCGTAAAAGTCGTGCAGGTCGAGAATGTCGGTGCGCATGATCGGTGCGACGGGCAATAGGCAACGGGCAATGGGTCGTAGGCAAGTCCGCCGCCCGATCCAAACGCAATCTCTTGCCTATTGCCCATCGCTTATTGCCTAATCCCGCCATGCTCCTCGATATCCGCCAGTTTCCCTGCCTTTCCGACAATTACGGCTACCTTGTCCGCGACCGTGAGACGGGCGCGGTCGCGGCGATCGACACGCCGGACGCCGGCGCCGTCAATGAGGCGCTCGCCCGCGAGGGCTGGCGCCTGACCCATATCCTCAACACGCACTGGCACCCCGATCATGCCGGCGGGAACCTGGCGCTGAAGGAGCGCTGGGGCTGCCGCATCATCGGACCGAGGGGCGAGGCGGGGAAAATTCCGGGGATCGACGACGCGGTCGGCGAGGGCGACGCGGTCATGCTCGGCGCCTCGACCGCGCGCGTCATCGACACGCCGGGCCACACGGCGGGGCACATCGTCTATCACTTTGCGGCGGACCGCGCCGCCTTTGTCGGCGACACGATCTTCGCGCTCGGCTGCGGGCGCCTGTTCGAGGGAACGCCGGACGAGATGTGGGCGTCGCTGTCGAAGATCACGGCGCTGCCGCCCGAGACCATGCTCTATTGCGCGCATGAGTACACGCAATCGAACGCCCGCTTTGCGGTGACGGTTGAGCCTGGCAATGAGGCGCTGCAGCGCCGCTTCGAAGAGGTGAACGCCAAGCGCGCGCGGGGCGAATGGACGGTGCCGTCTACGCTAGGCGAGGAGCTGGCGACGAACCCGTTTTTGCGCGCGCGCGAGAAAAGCGTCGCCGCAGGGGTGGGCCTCATGGGCGCGGACCCGGTCGCCGTGTTTGCGGAAGTCCGCCGGCGGAAGGATGGGTTTCGGTAAGGTTTCGTCGCTCCGAATCTGCCCGACTGCCTTCAATATCGATCAAGCAGACAACAGCGCCTTCTTTCCCTTTTCACGGAAATCGATCGCTGACGACTCTTGCACCGTCATTCCGGGGCCGCCGAAGGCGGAACCTGGAATCAAGCGCGCTCGCGGGAGCCAAAAAACGGACTCCGGGTTCGCGACTTCGTCGCGCCCCGGGGTGACGTTTTTCATAAAGGACAGCTCTCCCATTTCTCATGCAGGGGAAAGCCAGTTTGCAGGCCAGATGAGGAACGCTTAAGGCGCTGGCGCCGCCGGCGGCGTCACATTCTGTCCGTACAGGGATATTGTCGAGATCGCCATTTTCGCCGAGCCTTCGATCGGCTTGCGGCTGAACGAGACGTAGATGAGCGTGTTGTTGGCGGCGTCGTAGATGCGCCGGACCGCGAGTTCCTTGAAAATCAGGCTCTGGCTTTGCGAGAAAACCTCCTCGCCGCTTTTGTCGAGGTCGATGGCGCCGATCGTGATCGGGCCGGTCTGGCGGCACGCGATCGAGGAGTTCGACGGGTTCTCGAACCAGTTGCCTTTGGCGAGCCGGTCCCAGACCGCGCGGTCGAAATAGCTGAGGTGGCAAGTCACCCCTTCGACCTTCGGGTCTTTAAGCGCCTCGAGCTTGATCTCGTTGCCGATGAGATCGTTCTTGAACTCGCCCACTTCTTCATGTTGCCCGGCGCCCCCGCAGGCGGCGAGAATGAGGAACGCGAAGGGGAGAAGCTGTTTCATGCGCCGTGACATGGCCCCGCATGCGCGCCATTTCAATCGGGGGACGGATTATTCCGCCGCGCCGATCTCCGCGAGCGTCGTCGCATAGCCGTTGCCGCCGGGCGCCGCGCCGTAGCGCAGGGTCTTGCCCGAAAGGTCCGCGCCCGACCTGTCGCCGGCGCAAATGAAGCGGTCGACGACATTCGTCCGTCCGCGACGGCAGATCGTCTCCACGGCCCCGAGCGCGCCGTCGCATACCGCGGCGAGGCTTTCGCCCGCGGGCCAGTCTTCGGCGGTCGACCAGTCGATCGAGGCGTCGATCGAGCGCCCGCAAACCTTGCTCGTGTAGGCCGCCTCGCTCGCGAGCGCCCGGTTCTCCCGTTCGCGCGCGCGCAGGTCCTTCAGCGACTGCGTCGAGGCAGCCGCCGCCGAGAACGCGGCGGCCGTGGCGAGAACGAGAAGGAGGAAACCCTTGGCCATGGCCGGATCGTCGCTTCGCATTTGGGCCGAAATGGGGAGGCCCGGGCGTTCACTCTGGGCTCGAAGGGTTGCCGCGCGCTTAAAGCGCTTCTTCGAGGTAGCGGGCGATCTCCGAGGAGGAGGGGCGCCCCGCGGCGTCGGCGGCCGGGTCGTAGCGGACGGTGAGGACGCCCTCGCCAAGGCCGACCGCCGGCGGGCGCCCGACGATGAACTCAACCCGGCGGACGCGCGCGCCGATGATGCGCGCTCCCGTCGGATCGCCGGCGACGCGGCCCAATCCCTTGGCGGCGCGCGCGACAGCGTCCGCAAGGACGCTCGCCTCGCCGGTTTCGTCCGTACCCGGATCGCCGACATCGAAGAGAATGGGCTTGCCGACCTGCGCGCTGATGAGCGCGGTCGCGCGCTTGGCGCGCGCCTCGGCGACGCCGAGCGTTGCGAAGTGGAGCCGCAGCGGCGGGTCCTCGCCGAAGGATTTCGAGGCGGCGTGGCCGCGCGGATCGCCCGGCCAGAACACCGTTGCGCCGCCATAGGGCGAGACGCGCAGCAGCGCCTCCCCGCTCTTGTCGCGCCAGACAGTGTCGCCGCGCGGCGCGCGCGTCGGCGTCAAGAGGTGGATTTCCTCCGCCGGCGTCGTTTCGTCGATCACGCAGTCCATGCGCGTGTCGCCCGCGCCGCACAGGAACCGGAGACGCCCGTCGCGCTCGCCGCCCTGGAAAAGAAAGACGCGGTCATCGGTCGCGATGACGAAACGCTCGACCTGCGCCGCGTCGTCGAGGCGCGCGGCCTCGGCGCTGCGCTTGCCGACGAGCGCGGAGAAGGGATCGGCCGAAAAGGAGGACGGTCGCGGCGACTGCGCCTGCGCCGCCCCGACCGCCGCAAGGACGGCGACGAGGGCGAGCCCGCAAGTCAACGCTTTCCTAACCATGACGATCCCTAGAAGCCCGGCGAAACGCCCGGCCCACGACGTCCATATAGTTCGCCTTTTAGGCGAAATCCGGGCGCTGGCGAGGTCCTTGGGCGCCCGTCAGGCTGCGATGTACTGGCCGCCATTCGCCGTCAGCACCGAGCCGGTGATGAAGCCTGCCCCGTCCGCGGCGAGGAAGGTGACGCAGCGCGCGATCTCCTCCGCCTCGCCGAGCCGGCCGACCGGAATGCCGGCGATGATCTTGTCGAGCACCGCCTTGTCGACGGCGGCGACCATATCGGTCGCGATGTAGCCGGGCGCGATCGCGTTCACCGTGACGCCCTTGAAGGCGCCTTCCTGCGCGAGCGCGCGGGTGAAGCCGATCATGCCGGCCTTGGCGGCGGAATAGTTCGCCTGCCCCGCCTGTCCCTTCTGGCCGTTGATCGAGGAGATGTTGATGATGCGCCCGAAGCCACGCTCGCGCATGCCGGGGAAGACCTGGTGCGTCATGTTGAAGACGCTGTCGAGATCGGCGCGCATGACTTCTCGCCATTGCTCCGGCTTCATCTTGTGGAAGAAGCCGTCGCGCGTGATGCCGGCGTTGTTGACGAGAATGTCCGTCGGGCCTTGGCTCTTCTCGATCTCCGCGACGCCCGCCTTGCAGGCCTCATAATCGCCGACATCCCATTTGAAGGCCTTGACGCCGGTCTCCGCGGTGAAGGCCTTCGCCGCCTCGTCATTGCCGGCGTAGGTCGCCGCGACCGTGACGCCCGCTTCCTTCAGCGCCAGCGATATCGCCCGCCCGATGCCGCGCGTGCCGCCGGTGACGATCGCCGTTCTCTTGGTCATGAAGTCCTCCCACGATTTCTTGTTTTCAGATCTTCTCAACGCACATGGCGATGCCCATGCCGCCGCCGATGCAGAGCGTCGCGAGGCCTTTTTTGGCGCTTCCCCGGTTCATTTCATAGAGGAGCGTCGTCAGGATGCGCGCGCCCGAGGCGCCGATCGGGTGGCCGATGGCGATGGCGCCGCCATTGACGTTGACCTTTGCGGGGTCCCAGCCGAGCTCTTTCCCGACGGCAAGGGCTTGCGCCGCGAAGGCTTCATTCGCCTCGATGAGGTCGAGGTCGGCGAGCCTCCAGCCGGCTTTTTCAAGCGCCATGCGCGAGGCGGGCGCCGGGCCGATGCCCATGATCGACGGGTCGACGCCGCAATGGGCGGCGGCTGCAATGCGGGCGAGCGGCTTGATCCCGCGGCGCTTGGCTTCGTCTTCCGACATGACGACCAGCGCGGCGGCGCCGTCATTGATGCCGGACGCATTCGCCGCCGTCACCGTGCCGTCCTTGGTGAAGGCGGGGCGAAGGCCCGCGATCGAGTCTTTCGTCACGCCGTCGCGGATATATTCATCGGTTTCGAAGACGATGTCGCCCTTTTTCGACTTGATGACGACGGGGGTGATTTCGTCCTTGAACTTGCCGGCTTTCTTCGCGGCTTCGGCCTTGTTCTGGCTGGCGACGGCGAAAGCGTCCTGCTCCTCGCGGCTGATCTGGTATTTCTGCGCGAGGTTCTCGGCTGTCTGGCCCATGTGATAATTGTTGAAGACGTCCCAGAGCCCGTCCTTGATCATGGTGTCGACCTGCGCGACGTCGCCCATTTTCGTTCCCGTACGGAGGAACGTCGCATGCGGAGAGAGCGACATGCTCTCCTGCCCGCCGGCGACGACGATCGAGGCGTCGCCGGCCTTCACCGCCGCGGCGGCGAGCGCGACGGCGCGCAGGCCTGAGCCGCACACCTGGTTGATGGTCATGGCCGGGCGCTCTTTCGCGATGCCGGCGCCCATCGCCGCCTGACGCGCGGTGTTCTGGCCCTGCCCCGCGGTGAGGACGTGGCCCATGATGACTTCGCTGACGTCTTCGGCGCCGATTTTTGCGCGCGCGAGCGCCGCCTTGATCGCCGTCTCCCCAAGGCTCGCCGCCGAGACGCCGGAGAGCCCGCCGCCGAAGGATCCGACCGCGGTCCGGGCCGCCGATGCGATGATGACGCCGCTCATGAAAATCTCCTTTGCCGTAATGAATTTGGCCGGGCGCCGCCCGGCGTTCTGGCAGCGGCTTTATGGCTCGGCGCGCGGCTTCGCAAGGGCGAGAGGCGCGATGGTTGTCCGCGCTTTTCGTGCTATAGGAATTTTAGCAGGTGCAATAAATGCTGCACTGCAGCATGACTTTTCATGCTGCGCAAAAAATCTGGGAGGATGAGCGGGTGTCCACACACGAACAGGAGACGGGCGGCAAGGCCGGCAGCCGAAAGGGCCGCGCGGAAAACGACGCCATCGTCATCAAGAAATACGCGAACCGGCGGCTCTACAACACGGCGACGAGTTCCTACGTCACGCTCGATTACCTCGCCGACATGGTCAAGAACGGCCAGGAATTCGTCGTCTTCGACGCCAAGACCAATGACGACATCACCCATTCGGTGCTGACGCAGATCATCTTCGAGGAAGAGAACAAGGGGCAGAACCTCCTGCCCATCCAGTTCCTGCGCCAGCTCATCAAGTTCTACGGCGACAACCTGCAGGCCTTCGTGCCGTCCTATCTCGAAATGAGCATGGATGCCTTCGCCCGCAATCAGGAGCGCCTGAGAGGCCAGATGCGCGACACCTTCGGCCAGGCGCCCGGCTATCAGATGTTCGAGGACATGGCCCGGCAGAACATGGCGCTTTTCGATCAGGCGATGAAAATGTTCGCCCCGCGCGGCGGCTTCTATCCGGGCGCCCGCACGGGCGGCGACGACACGGCGAGCGAAATGCAGTCGCTGAAGGACGAAGTCGCCGAGCTCAAGCGCCAGCTCTCAAAGCTCGACAAGGAGCGTTGATCAGCCCATCGCCCGGATCTGCATCAGCGGCGACTCGTTCGGGGCGCCGTCGGGGAGCCAGGCGGGCGCAGTTTCCGGCTTGCCGATGAGATAGCCCTGCAGGAAGTCGACGCCGAGGCCTTTCAGCAGCATCGCGTCGGCTTCGTTATCGACCCATTCGGCGACCGTCTTCATGCCGAAATTGCGGGCGAGATCGAGGAGCGTCCTGACGAAAAGCTGGTTCTCGCGGCTCGACGCGACGCCTGTCACGAAGGAGCCGTCGATCTTCAGGATGTCGATGTCGAGCGCCTTCAAATTCCGGAACGAGGTGTAGCCCGCCCCGAAATCGTCAATGCCGAACGAGGCGCCGAGCTTCTTGATCTCCGTCACGAAATCGATCGAGGCCTCGATCGCGTCGATGACCTGCGTTTCGGTCAGTTCGACCGTGATCCGGCGCGCCAGCGTTTCATTGGCGCGCATCACCGCGAGATAGCCGTCCGCCCAGACGGGGTCCTTCACCGTCTCCATCGAGACGTTGACGTTGAGCTTCATGTTCGGGCAGGCGGCGAGCGTGTTGATCGCCAGCTCCAAGACGCGCCGGTCGAGAAGATGCACAAGGCCGAGCTTTTCCGCGACCGGAATGAACTCCGGCGCCGGCACTTCGCGGCCGTCCTCGGCGCGCATGCGGATGAGGCATTCGAATTTGGTCGGGGACTCGCCGAGATCGGCGACGATCGGCTGGAAGGCGAGACGCACGCGGCGCTCGTTGAGCGCGGTCAGGATGACGTCCGACATATGCGTGTTGCGCCGGCGCGTCGTGATCGTTTCGGTCTTCTCGCTGAAGGAAGACCAGCTCGACCGGCCGAGGCGCTTGGCCTGATCGAGCGCCGCCTCGGCGCAGGCCATCGCCTTGTGCGCGCTGTCCGCGTCGCGCGGCGTTTCGACCGCGCCGATCGACAGCGACGAAGCGACGCCGCCTTTTTGCGTGTCGATGACGCGTTCACGCACGGCGTTCAGAAGCTTCACGCAGACGTCTCGCACGCGGCCTGAGTCCGCGCCCGGCAGAAAGACGCCGAACTTGGTGCCGGCGACCCGGCCGATGAGATCGCTCTCGCTGAGCGCCGCTTTGATGCGGCGCGAACATTCGACGATCACCTCGTCGGCGACGTCAAAGCCGAAATCCGAGTTGATCGCGCCGACATCATCGACGCCGACGAGAAGATAGGCGCCGGGCGCGCCGGATGCGCGCGCCTGTTTCAGCGCTTCATCGAGCCTTGCGCGCATCTTCGCGCGGTTCATGACGCCGGTCAGCTCATCGTTCTCGGCGAGCCAGGCGAGATGGGCTTCGCGGCCCTTTTGCGCTTCGATCGAGCGGATGACGCCGATGAGGCGCCGGCCGGCGCCGTCGCCGACCCAGCCGCCGCGTTCCTCGATCCAGTGCGGCGCCCCGCCCGCGCGTTCGATCTTGTATTCGCATGAGTAGTTCTGGACGCCGCCCGCAAAAGCGAGCGTGCGCGCGGCGAGATCGCCGCCGACGATCGCGCGGTCGAATTCGGCGCGCGCGACGACGGGCGCGGCGCCGGGGCGTTCAAGGAGGCGGGCGGCGAGCGCCGGGTCCGACCACGACACGAGGTTCGTCGCCGGATCGAATTCAAAGAGCGCCTGCAGCGCCGGCTCAGACGATTGCCGCCCCTCCGCCGCGCCGGCGGCCGGGCGGCCGCCGCGAAACAACGCTTCAACGCGTTCGACCATGTTGCTATTTCGCCCGCAAATTACGGGACTTTGTAACTGGCGACGCGTAAAGAAACTTAAAACGCGCGCAATCCGTTGAGTCGGCAGGGCTCTTGCCTTTCGAGGCGCATGAGCCGTGAGAGCCGCACCCTCGTCGTCAGGACGGAACCGAAGAATCCCCCGCCCCAGCAGGTGTCTCCGGGTCTATCGCTGCGCCGAAGCGGGGACGCGCTGTCCCGTTTTGAAGCGGCCGAGATCTATTCCCGCACAGCATCGCTCGGCCGGCGCAAGGATGCGCTGTCGATCGACCGGACGGTCTGAAGGCGCGTCGCCTAATGCTTCGTCGCCGTAGCGTCGCCGACCGCGAGATCGCGGCGGGCGGAGACCGTCGTCACGACGAGGCCCGCCATCGGGTCAAGGAAGGTCATCGCCAGGAACAGGAAATAGGTCGAGTTCCCGAAACCCGGCGCAAGGATGAAGAGCAGGAGCGCGACGACGAAAACAAGGAACGAGAGCAGGTGATTGGTGATCGAGGCCGTGCCGACCTTGGTCGCGCGGATGAGCTCGACGAACAGGAGGCCGACGCTGCCGACAAGAAAGACCGTTCCCCAGGTCACGCGCCAGATATCTTTGGAATACATATCGAGCTGGATAACGACGACCTCATGCCAGGGGACGCCGTTCGCGCCGCCCATGCCGGCGAGCGTCAGCACCGAATAGATGATAAGGCTGATGGTGAGGAGCGGAAACACTTGCAACGCCATGACGGCCGAACTCCCTCTTCGCAGCCCCCCGGGGCGGCGCTTCTACTCGGTGGTCTTCTTATCATAGCCGGAGCCTGGCTCTAGCTCTGAAATTGTGACAGGCGTACGGGCGCGCGCTTTCAGCCACACCACCCCCGCAAGATCGCGAAAAGCGACCGCAAGACGCCCCAGATTGGTGTATTTCGAGCGCCCATGCACGCGGGCGCGGTGGTTCACGAGAAGAAACTCGGTCTCAAGCCCCTCCCGCCGCATCAGCGCCGGCAGATAGCGGTGGTTGTGGTCGAAATAGGGGAGCCGCAGATAGGCGTCCCGATAGAAGGCCTTGAGGCCGCAGCCGGTATCCGCCGCGCCGTCGTCGAGGAGGCGCCGGCGGATGCGATTGGCGAGCGCCGAGGCCCCCTTTTTTGACGCTGGGTCCTGGCGGTTGACCCGCTCGCCCCCGACCATGGCGAGGAGGGGCGAGGCGCCCGGCCGGGTCAGCGCCTCAAAGAGCGCGCAGATATCGGCGGGATCATTCTGGCCGTCGCCATCGATCGTGACGATGACGGGCGCGCGCGCCGCAAGGACGCCGGTCCGGACCGCCCGGCTCTGCCCGGCATTGTTCCCATGCGCGAGAATACGCAGCGTCGGCGTCGTTTTCTGCGCCGCAATCAGCGCGGCCCGCGTGCCGTCGCGGCTGGCGTCGTCGACGGCGATGATCTCGTGCGGGACGCCGGCGAGCGCGGTCGCAATTTCGGCGACCAGCTGTGCCGCGCCGCCTTCCTCGTCGTGCATCGGTACGACGACGCTGAGGGCGGGGGCGCCCGCAAGCGACCTGCGGTCTAACGCGAAAATCGGCGCCGGGGTGGATAAAGGCGGCAAAGCGGGTTCCTGAGGGCGTCAGCGGCCCGGCTCTTCGCAGAATCCCCGGTAAATGCAAACGCAGGGGTTTTCGTCGCCTCCCTCTTGCGGGGAGGTAAGGGCTCTCCATTCCTGAACAGGGACCACCACGCTCCGCCCTGACATCGCCCGAGAGGCCCGGTATGGAGGCGGCCGCATGGATTTAGAGCGGTTCTTCACCGGCCGCGGCGGGATCGCCGCTGCGCGGCGCATGGGTCTCGTCGGCCTTGTCGCCGCGCTGATGGGGCTTGCGGGCGCATTCACGCTGCCCCCGCTCGACCGCGACGAGGCGCGCTTTGCGCAGGCCTCCGCGCAGATGCTGGAGACCGGCGACTTCATCGTCATCCGCTTCCAGGACGATGAGCGCAACAAGAAGCCCGCCGGCGCCTACTGGCTTCAGGCGGCGAGCGTTGCGGCGTTTTCCGAGCCGCAAGCGCGCGCGATCTCAGCCTATCGCCTGCCTTCCGTTCTCGCCGCCGCGCTCGCGGCGATCTTCACCTACGCCGCGATCGCACGGCTGTTCGACGCGAAGGCGGGCGTTCTCGCCGCGCTCTTCCTCGCAACCGCGCCCGTTTTCGCCGCCGAAGCGACGATCGCGAAAACGGACGCGCTGCTTCTTGCTTGCGTCGCCGGCGCGGGCGCTGCGCTTGCGCATCTCTTCGCCGCCGCGCGCGAGGGCGGGCGCGCAAACGCGCCGCTCGCCGCCCTGTTCTGGGTCTCGATCGGCGCCGGCGTCCTCATAAAAGGACCGATCGTTCTTCTAGTCGTGCTGCCGTTGGTCCTCTTGACCGCACAGCGCTTTCCGGAGACGCAGCCCCTGGGAACGCTGCGCCCGCTGACGGGCGCATTGATCCTTACCCTGATGATCGGGCCGTGGGCCTTCGCGATCGGCGCGGCGACCGAGGGGCGCTTCTTCGCTGAAGCCGCCGGCGCCGACATGCTCGCCAAGGTCGGGGCCGCGCAAGAGAGCCATGCCGGGCCGCCGGGCTATCATCTCCTCCTTGCTCCGGTCCTCGCCTTTCCCTTCGCCGCGCTGATCGTTCCGGGCCTCGTTGCGGCGTTCCGCCTGCGGACGGAATTCAGCGTTTTCTTCCTCATCGCCTGGCTCGTTCCCGGTTGGCTGATCTTTGAAATCGCGGCGACGAAGCTGCCCCATTACGTGCTGCCGCTTTATCCGGCGCTTGCGGGCCTCGCCGCCCTCGCCGCTTTGCGCCCGGACGCGGCGCCGCGCGCCGCCTGGCGCGCCGGCGCGGCGCTTTATGCGGCCGCCGGCTTCACGCTCAGCGGCGCCATGGCCGCCCTGCCGCTGTTCGTCGGCGCCGAACTCTCCCTCATCGGCGTTGCGGCGGCGATCCTGATTGCGGGCCTCTGCCTTGCGGCGACAGTCCGCTTCTGGCGCGCAAAGCCGCTTGGCGGCGCAGCCCTGTCGATACCCGCCGCAGGGATTCTCGCCGTCGCGCTTCTCGCCTTCGTCTTGCCGGGCCTCAGGCCGCTGGCGGTTTCGCCGCAGCTTTCCGCGGCGCTCGATGAGGCGGGACTTCACCCGCTGCGCGACGGGGCGGCGCCGCCGGCGCTCGCCGGCTATTACGAACCCTCGGCGATCTTTCTTCTCGGGACGAAGACAACGCTCGGAAACGGCGTCGACGCGGCGGACGCCCTGATCGACCGCGGCGCCGCGGCCCTCGTCGAAGCGCATGAGCAGGCGGCGTTCGCGGCGCGGCTCAACGAACGCGGCGCACGCGCCGCGCCAGTGGCCGTCATCGACGGCTTCAACTATTCGAAAGGCGCGCGCGTCAATGTCACCATTTTTCGCCGCGCGGATGAGGGGACGCGCGTTTGAACATCGGGGCCTATCTGTTTGCGACGCCGTGGCGGCGTTTCCTGACCGCAGCGCTTGCGCTGACGGCGCTGCGCGTCGTCGCGCTCATGCTCGGCGATCCCAATCTCGGGCCTGACGAGGCGCAGTACTGGTTCTGGAGCAAGGCGCCCGCCTTCGGTTATTACTCAAAGCCGCCTGTCGTCGCTTGGTCGATCGCCGCGACGACGGCGCTGTTCGGCGACAGCGAATGGGCGGTGCGCCTTTCAGCGCCGCTCTATCAGCTTGGCGCGGCGATCTTTCTCTTTCTCGCCGCGCGCCGGCTCGCCGATGATCGGGCGGCGTTCTGGGCGGGCCTTTCCTGGCTGACGATGCCGGGCGTCTTTCTCTCCGCCGCGCTCATCACGACCGACGCGCCGCTGCTCTTCTTCTGGTCAGCGGCGCTTTATGCCTTCATCCGGATGACGCAACCGGGCGAGACGCGCCGCCTCGCATGGGGCGCGATGCTGGGCGCGGCGATCGGATTCGGGCTCCTCTCGAAATACGCGATGCTGTTCTTCGTTCCGGGGGCGGTTCTTGCGCTTCTCGCCGCGCCCGCGCGCAGAAAAGCCATGAGCGCCGGGGCCGCTGCGCTCGCCGCCGCGATTGCGCTCGCGCTCCTCGCCCCGAACCTTGTCTGGAACGCCGCGAACGATTTCCAGACGATCGCGCACACCGCCGCCAACGCCAATTGGACGCAGTCCTTCGGCCACCCTGAAAAGCTCCTCAAATTCCTCGGCGACCAGTTCGGCGTCGCCGGGCCGATCCTCCTTGGGCTGATGATCGCGGCGGCGGTCGCGGGCTTTCGCGGCGGCGAGGAGCGCTTGAAGCTGCTGCTCGCCTTTGCGCTGCCGGCCCTCCTCATCGTCTCGGTGCAGGCGTTCATCGCGCGCGCGCATGCGAACTGGGCGGCCGTCGCCTACCCTTCCGCCGTCATCGCCGCGGCGATCGTCGCGGGACGCCTCACGCGCGGCGACCTTGCGCTGAAGTCGAGCCTTGCGCTGCATCTTGTCGCCGGCGTCGCTTTTCTCGTCGCTTTCATGAGCCTGCCGCTCGCTGACGCGGTCGGCGCGGCGGGGCCCTTCAAGCGCCTTCGCGGCTGGGACGGGCAGGCCCCTGAAATCGCGGCGCGCGCCGGCGGCTATGACGCGATCCTCACCGACGACCGCGAGGTGATGAGCGGGCTTCTCTATTACGCAAGGCCGGGCCCGCCGATCGCCGCCTGGGACTCAAACGGGCGCATCGACAGCCATTACGAGGCGTTCACGGCGTTCGATCCTTCGCTCGGCGAGCGCTTCCTCTATGTCACCGCCGATCCCAACGCCGCGACGCTGAACGGCGCTTTTCAGTCGGTGAGGCCGCTCGGTGCGAGCGTTGCGCAGATTACGCCGACGCGCACGCGAACGCTCTATTTGTTCGAGATATCGGGGCGCCGCGCCGGAGACGGCTGAGGCGCCGCGGCGCGCGGGGCGCCGGCGGCCAGGCGAAGCGCGCGCGAGGCGAGCCTCGCCCCCGCCTTAACGCCGAACTGCGCCCACAGCACACCTCCGAGAAGCCACATGAAGGGCGCCGGGTAGGGCTCGAGGAAATGCGCGCGGAAATAGCGGCGCATGCTGATCGTCTTGCGCATCTCGACGATCAGCGGATCGACCTCGCTCGAACTCTTGTAATGCAGGACGCTGACATGGGGATCGAAGAGGACGACCCCGCCCGCGTCCGCAAAGCGCAGGCAGAAGTCGACATCCTCGACATGCAGGAAATACTGCTCGTCCATGCCCCCGACCGCGAAATAATCCTCGCGCGGCAGGCAGAAGCACGCGCCGGAGATGACGGGAATGCGCGCGACGTCGGCCGGGCACGGATCGCCATGAAGATTGAAGCGGCGGAAATAGGGATGGCGCGGCGCGAAGCGATAAAGCTGCGTCGCTTCGACAAAGGCGCGCCACGGCGTCAGCGTCGTGCGGCGGGAGCCGCGTTGCTCGCCGCCTTCGGGATCGACGATCTTCGCGCCGATGAGCCACGGCCGTTCATGGCGCGCACCGTCCGCGGCGAGGCGCATGGCGCCGCCCGGCGGAAGGATCGCATCAGGGTTGATGAAGAGAAGGATGTCGCCGGACGCCGCGCGCGCGCCGAGATTGCAGGCCGCCGCAAAGCCGACATTGCCCTGCCCGTCGATGACGCGAATCTGCGGGCCTTCGCCGGCTCGCCCGATCGCCGCGGCGATCGCGCCTTCAGGATTGCCGTTGTCGACGAGGATGATCTCCGCGACGCCGTCCTGCCGACGCAACGCATCCAGCGAACGCGCGAGCACCGGCCCGGTGTGATAGGTGACGACAATCGCCGAAATCGAACGCATGGGCCCAGAGCTTACTCGCGACCTCATCAGTCGAAGCGCCGACGAGGAGACCACGATTGTGAAATCAATTATGAAATTTTCCCTCTCGCCGAGTATGCCAGCGCGCCGCCGAAGGCGGCAAGGGCGAGAACGCCGAGTCGCCACGCCTGCCATAGGCTCGCCTCGAACATGAACGAAATGTAAGACGCCGCCGCGGCGGCGGCGATCGCGGCGAAAGCGACGCGGTCCGGTTCGACGATGCTGAGGCGCTTCAGCCCGAACCACAGCGCCGCGAGCATCGCGGCGATCCCGACGATCCCGAGTTCCAGCCACACTTGCAGGAAGACGTTATGCGGGTGGATCGGAGCCTCCATGATGGGGATCGGCGAGCCCGGCACGCTGATCATCACCCCTTCCTCCGCCCAGGCGCGCGTATAGTCGGCGCCGCAGCCCGCGAGCCAGCAGGTAGAAAGGATGCGATCGGAGGCTTCGCGCCACATATGGGCGCGCTGCGCCCAGGAGGGCTCCAGCACAGCGACTTCGCCGCTGGTGACCGCGTCCGCCGGCGTCAGGATGAAGAGGGGCGCGGCGAGAAACGAAAAGATGAACAAGGCGCCGATCGCGATGATCGCCGGCCGCGGCCGGACCAGCGCCGCCGCCGCGGCGCCGATCCCGAAGAGCATGGCGATGACGTTGGCGGCGACGGAGTATTGCGTCGCTGCAAGAAGCGCGAGGACGATCGGCGCCGCAGCGAGAAGGCGCGATCCCGTAAGCGTCAGGATGATCGCCGCCGCCGGAAAGGCGAGCGGCGCGATGAACGTCACCCCGCGCGCCAGCGCGATCATGTCTTTGACGCGCTCCGGCGATTGGTCCGTAGGCGGAACAAGATCGCGCAAGGCGCCGCCGGTGATGCCTTCGAGGAAGAGGAGCGCCGCCGCCGCCGCGACGGCCCCGGCGAAGAGGACGCTCATGCGCCGGCGGCGCTCAGCGCTCGCCCGCGAGGCTTCATAAACGAGCGCGCCGCCGGCGAGCGCGTAGGCGAAAACCGTGAAGCCGAGCTTTGGGGCGCCCGGCGTCGGCGACCACAAGCCGGTGACGGCGACCCACGCCGCAAACACCGTCACCGCGAGCCCGGCGCGCGGCAGGGCTGCGCCCAACAGGCGCGCCGGCGTCAGCATCGCGAGCCCCTCACGCC
>CAZOEB010000082.1:0-14825 GCA_964578685.1 uncultured Caulobacterales bacterium | reverse complement strand
CTCGTCGCACGGCCTTCGGTGGGCGGTCAATTCGGCAATGGAAGAACAGGCCTTTGCCGCCCGCGGCGTCCAGCTTATTTCTCGTTGATGGAGTTTACGATCCCGCTTTCCGGCGAGGCCGCGACTGTCAGGCTAGGCGGGGCGCTCGGCCGGCTGTTGCGACAGGGCGATGTCGTCGGTCTGTCCGGTCCATTGGGCGCCGGCAAGACGACGCTCGCCCGGGCGGCGATCGGCGCGGTGACGGGTCTTGCCGAGGCGCCAAGTCCGACCTTCGGCCTTGTCGAGACCTATGACGGACCTCGCTTCCCCCTCTGGCATTTCGACCTCTATCGCCTCGAAAAGGCCGAAGAAATCTGGGAGCTTGGCCTTGAGGAGGCGCTTGACGGCGGCGTCTTGCTGATAGAGTGGCCCGAGCGGATCATGCCGCTTCTTCCAGCCTCGATGCTGCTCATCCGCCTGACGCCTGATGCGGACGGACGGAAGGCCCTTGTCCGCGGAAACGAAGAATGGTTTGCGCGACTTGAGGCCCTTTACCCTTAGGGAACAGGGGCCGGTTTAGGGTCTCACCATGACGCAAGCGACCGCATCCGCCGCAAGGACCGAAGCCGCCGCCCATCGGGCTGACGCGCGCCGACAATTTCTGGAAGCGTCCGGCTGGGGGGCGGCGATCGCTTTCCCGATGGCCGGGGACGCGTCGACGAGAAGTTATGAACGCCTGTCGCTCGGCGAGCGCACCGCTGTCCTCATGAACGCGCCGCCGGCCGCGGAAGGCGCCGCCTGCCCGCCTGACGCCAGCCCTGAGGAGCGCCGCGCGCTCGGCTACAATGCGATGGCGCGCCTTGCCGGCCCCAATCTCAACGCCTTCACCGCGATTGCGGGCGCGCTTCGCAGCGCCGGATTGTCGGCGCCCGAAATTTACGCCGCCGACGCCGCAAACGGCTTCGCCGTCATTGAAGATCTCGGCGACGACCTTTTCGCGCGCGCGATACCAGCGGGCGCGGACGAAGCTGAACTTTATGCCGTTGCGATCGACGCGCTGCTTGCGCTGCATGAAGCAGCGCCAGCAGCGCCGTCGGCGCCGTCCTACCAAATGCTGACCTATGACCGGATTGCGATGGAAGCCGAGGTCATGCTGGTCCCCGATTGGTACTGGCCGCACCTCAAGGGCGAAGCGGCGAGCGCCGATGTCAGAGCCGACTACGCCGAGGCCTGGGCCGGCGTTCTCGCGAAACTTCCGCCGCCGTCAACCATGGTGCTGCGCGATTTTCACGCGGAGAACATCTTGTGGCTGCCGAAGCGCAGCGGCTTCAAGCGCGCAGGCGTCATCGATTTTCAGGACGGCCTGTTCGGCAATCCCGCTTACGATCTCGTTTCGCTTCTCGAAGACGCGCGCCGCGACGTTTCGCCTCCGATCGCCAAGGCTATGATCGCGCGTTACGCCGAGGGTGCGCGCCGATTCAGGGAATTCGACGAGGCCGCCTACCGGCGTGATTACGCCGTCCTCGGCGCGCAGCGGAACGCAAAAATTCTCGGCATTTTCGCGCGCCTCATCCGCCGCGACGGCAAACCGCGCTACGCCGATTTCTTCCCCCGTGTTGAAGGCCATTTCGCGCGCGATCTTCAGCATCCGGAGCTCGCGCCCGTCGCCCGCTTTTTCCGGCGCCATTTCGGAGACCGTTTCTGATGGCGCGCATGCCGACGACAGCGATGGTGCTGGCGGCGGGCCTCGGCACGCGGATGCGGCCGTTGACCGACCATTTGCCGAAGCCCTTGATCAAGGTCGCGGGCAAGGCCCTCATCGACTACACGCTCGACCGCTTTGCGCAGGCGGGCGTCAAACGCGCTATCGTCAATGTTCACTATCGCGCCGATCAGATGGAAGCCCATCTCGCAGGGCGGCGCACGCCGGAGATTATCATCTCCGATGAGCGCGCCTTGCTGCTCGAAACCGGCGGCGGCCTGAAAAAAGCAGAGGGTTGCCTCGGCGATCGGCCCATATTCTGCACCAACACGGACGCCATCCTTGTCGACGGCGCGGGCGAGGAGCCTTGCGCAGCGCTTGCTGAGGCGTGGCGCGACGCGGGGATGGACGCCCTTCTCCTTCTCGTGCCGGCAGGTCTTGCGCGCGGCTATGACGGTGCAGGCGATTTCGAATTGTCGCCGGATGGCGGGCTCGACTGGCGGACCGGCGCATCGGCGCCGTTCGTTTACACAGGCCTGCAGATCATTCGCCCCTCCCTGTTGAAGGATGCGCCGGAGGGACCGTTTTCGCTCCGCCTGTTGTGGGACAAGGCGCGCGCGGCGGGCCGCATGAAGGGCGTTGTGCATCAAGGGCCCTGGATGCATGTCGGCGATCCGCAAGGGCTTGCGCTCGCCGAAGCTTTTTTCGACAACCAGCGGGATGATCGACCAGCCGCAAAGCGCGTTCTTCTTTGACCGTTCGCTTCCGCGCTATTTCTCGATCGAATCCGGCCGGCCTTTCCTGACTGATCTCGCCGAAGGGCTTGTCGCCGCCTTTGGCGATGACCTTCCCCAAGCGGAAATCTTTCTTCCGACGCGGCGCGCGGCGCGCGCGCTCGCCGACGCCATTCTCGACGCACGAGCGACCGTCGGGGCGCGCGCAGCCTTGCTGCCGCGCATGCGCGCGATCGGCGACATTGATGAGAATGAGCTTGCGGTCTTCGCGGGCGACGCCGAAGATGAGCTGGCGCTTGACCCGGCGATCTCCGGAACGGCGCGCCTTATCGCGCTCGCCCGCCTTGTCGGCGCCAAGAAAAAGGCGTTCGCCGGACACGAAAACTGGCCGGCCGCGCTCGCGGCCGCGCGGGAGCTCGGGAAACTCCTCGATTCTTTGTATGCAGAGGAAATTGATCCGGCGCGACTTGACGATATCGACGTCGGCGACCGCGCGGAACATTGGCGCAAGTCGGCGGAGTTTCTCCAGATCGTGACGAAGGCCTGGCCCGCTTTTCTCGCCGAGCAGGGCCTCAGCGATCCTTCATGGCGGCGCGCACAGCTGATCAGCGCCAAGGCGAAGCATCTTGTCGCAAAGCCGCCGGCGCACCCCGTTCTGATCGCAGGCACCACCGCAAGCGCGCCGGCGGTGGCGCGCCTCGTTGCGGCGATCGCTTCTGCGCCGCGCGGCGCAGCGGTCTTGCCGGGACTTGATCGCGATCTTGATCGCGATGGGTTTGATGCGGTCGAAGATGCGCATCCGCAGTTCGGGCTGAAGCGGCTTCTTGAAGGCATCGGCCGCACGCCGGCGGACATCGTTCCCTGGCCCGGTTCTCAAACGCCAAGCCGGCGCGCGGGGCTGTTGCGCCTCGCGCTGCGGCCCGCGAACGCAACGTCTGAGTGGCGCAAGTTGATCGACGAGGCGACCTCAGCCGATCCCGCGCTCGCGGCGTCGAGCGCGGGACTGACGCTCATCGAAGCGGAGACCGAAGACGCCGAAGCGTCAATCATCGCAATGATCTTCCGCGAGACGCTGGAGAGTGAAGGCGCGACAGCGATGCTGGTCACGCCCGACCGCACTCTTGCGCGACGCGTCGCGCTGAAGATGCGCCGATGGAATGTCATCGTCGATGATTCGGGCGGCGTTCCCTTCCCCAATTCTCCTTGCGGCGTTTTCTTGCGGCTTGTCGCGAGATTCTTGCACGATACCGGCGATCCCGTCGGCGTTCTGGCGCTGCTCAGCCATCCGCTCGCGCGCTTCGGCCTTGAGGAGGCCGCGCGCCGGCGCGGCGCCGAAACGCTTGATCGCGCGCTTCGCGGCCCCAGAAAGGGCGTAACGCTTGAGGCCGTCGCCCTCAATGAGCGCAGCAAGCCTCGACCGAACGATGCGATGCTGTCTGTAATCGCCGTCCTCAATGCGGCGGCGGAAGGATTCAAGGTTTCCGCAAGATCTGATTTCGCCGCGATGATGCGCGCCCATCTTGCAGCCGCCGAGCTCATCGCCGGCGGAAGCGGGCTCTGGTCGGGCGACGACGGCGCGGCGGGCGCTGAAGTGCTCGCCGGCCTCCTCGCCGAAGAGGATTCGCTCAAGGCCGTCAGCGGCGCGCCCTATAGCGACGTCTTCGATGCGCTGATCGCCGGCGCTGTCGTGCGCAGACGCAGTGAGGCGCATCCGCGCCTGGCGATCCTCGGCCCGCTGGAAGCGCGCCTGATGAGCGCCGATCATGTGATTCTCGGCGGCCTCAACGAAGGCGTCTGGCCGCAAATTGCGCCGGCGGACCCGTTCCTGTCGCGCGCCATGCGCGATGAAATCGGGCTTCCCTCGCCGGAACGGCGGCTCGGGCTCGCAGCGCATGACTTTGCGCAAGGGGCCGCCGCCCCACGCGTGACGCTGACGCGCGCAAAGCGCGCCGGCGGCGACCCGGCCAAGCCTTCGCGCTGGATTATCCGCTTGCGGAACATTCTTGACGGCGCCGCCGCGCTCGCGAGGGTCGACAGATCCGAAGAATGGCGGTCGCGCGCCGCCGCGCTTGACGCCGCCAGTCCCGCGCAACCGGCCGAGCCGCCGCAGCCGCGCGGCGGCGCGGACCGGCGCCCTGCGACGTTGCCGGTCACCGATATTGAGAAATGGATCCGCGACCCTTACGCGATCTACGCCAAACGAATTTTGAGGTTGCGCGTTCTTGACGAGCCGGGGACGAGCGTTGGCGCGCGCGAGGCCGGGTCGCTGCTCCACCGCGTGTTCGAGCGCGCCGCGCGCGAGCCGTCGGCGCCGACTGTTGAATCCCTGCGCGCGATCCTTGATGAGGAAGCGCCGCGCCATGGGTTTTCAGACGCCGACCGCGCTTTCTGGGCGAGCGCCTTCGCAGAAGCGCTTGCATGGTTCGCCGCCTTCGACGCCAGCCGGCGTGAGAGTGGCGCGGCATATGTCGAGAAGACGGGCGAGTGGACGCTGCCCGGCGTTGACCCGCCCTTCACTCTGACCGCGCGCGCCGACCGCATCGAGGTCCTTCGCTCAGGAGGCGCGGCGATCTTCGATTACAAGACGAGCGCGCTCCCCACTGACAAACAGGAGAAAACGAATTTCTCGCCGCAATTGCCGCTGACCGGCGCCATCCTGGCGGCCGGCGGGTTCGACGGCCTTCCGGCGTTGGAAACACAGGAGTATCGCTATCTTAAGTTGATCGGCCGCTCCGGCGAAGAAGAGAAAGACGGCTTCGGACATGAGGGCGACGACGCGCGCGCCGCGATCGAGCATGCGGAAGCGGCCCTGCGCCGATGGATCGCGCTCTTCGATGCGCCGGACGCCGTCTGGCGGAGCAAGCCGCGCGCGCAGTTCATCAAGAAAGGCAGTCGCGGCGACGGCGACCTTGAGGCCGATTATGACCAGCTGGCCCGGCGGCGCGAATGGATGGCGAGTGATGACGCCGGCGGAGACGGCGAGTGAACGCGGACGCCCGCATCGCCGAGACCACAAGACAGCAACGGATCGCCGCCGATCCTTCGCTGTCCGCTTTCGTGTCGGCGAACGCCGGCTCCGGCAAGACGCGCGTGCTCACCAACCGCGTCGCGCGCCTGCTGCTCAATGACGTCTCGCCGTCGTCCATCTTGTGCATCACTTTCACTAAGGCGGCGGCCGCGGAAATGGCCGACCGCTTGTTCAAACTGCTCGGCGGTTGGGCGCTCGCCGATGATGCGGCGCTGACGAAGGGGCTCAACGAGCTCAGCGGCGAGGAAGGGCGCGCGCGTTCCCCCGCCGAGCTTTCGCGCGCGCGCCGGCTCTTCGCGCAAGCGCTGGAAACGCCGGGCGGCCTCAAGATCCAGACCATCCACTCCTTCTGCGAGAGCGTTCTGAAGCGGTTCCCATTGGAAGCCGGCGTCCCGCCGGGGTTTTCCGTGATCGACGCGATTGAAGCGAGGCGGCTGGCGCGCGGCGCTGTCGATGCCGCCGCTCTTCGAAGCACGCGCGACAGCGCGCTCGGCGCCGCTTTCACGCACCTTCTGTCGCGCATGAACGGCGGTGATTTGCGCGAGCTTCTTGAAGACGCCGTCGCGGCGCGGCGGCGGGATTTCATGCGTGCGGAAGCGTCCGGATGGGAGACGCTCGCCGCGGAGGCGGCTGAATTACTCGGCGCAGGCAGGAGCGCTGAAGAAATACGCCGGCAAATCGCGACGTTACGCCCGCGCGAGACCTTCGAAAGTGTTTATCGTGCTTGCGAAGACTGCGGCGGCGACCCGAAGAGATTCGGCGCCGCGCCGCTTGAGAAATTCCTGACTGCGACCGACGACAAAACGCGCGTCAGCGCTCTGACAAATTTTTTTCTAACTGAAAAGTTTCAGGTTCGAAAAAATTTCGCGACTGCAAAACTCGACAGCATTGATCCGAGCGTGCGGGGCTTTTTCCAAGAAGCGCGGCAGGAATTCATCAAGCTCCATGAAGAGCTCAGCGCCGCCGTCGCTTATTCAGACACTAAGGCATTCTATGCGACGGTCAATTCCGCAATCGGCGCTTACGCCGCCTCCAAAGAGGCGCGCGCAGCGCTCGACTTTGACGACCTCATCGACCTGACCCTCAAACTGCTGACCGGGAAGAACGCCGCAGATTGGGTGCTCTACAAGCTCGATCAGGGGCTCGATCATATCCTGCTCGATGAGGCGCAGGACACCGGGCCCGACGCATGGGACGTGATCGAACGCCCGCTCGATGAGTTTCTCGCCGGCGCCGGCGCGCGCGACGCCGCGCGCACCTTTTTCGCCGTCGGCGACAAGAAGCAGTCGATTTATTCCTTTCAGGGCGCAGATGCGAAATTGTTTGACGGCAAGGCGATCGACCTCGGCGAAAAGATCGCGGCGGCGGGGCCGTTTCGCAACGTGCCGCTGAAAGCCTCGTTCCGGACGACGGCGCCGGTGCTTCAATTCGTCGATCGCGTGTTCGCCCGGCGGAAGGTGTTCGAGGGCGTCAGCGACGTTCCGCCGGAGCATTATTGCACGCGCGATGGCGCGGCGGGCCGCGTCGAAGTCTGGCCGCTGGTCCCCTACGAAAAGGCGGGCGCCGCGAAGGCGTGGGATGCGCCGTTCGACCAGAACACCGCCGCAAATCCCAAGCGCAGGCTCGCCGAGACGGTTGCGCAGACCATCGCCGGCTGGCTCGACAGCGGCGAGCTTCTCGAATCGCAAGGCCGGCCGATCGCCGCCGGCGACATCATGATCCTCGTTCAAAAGCGCTCGGCGCTGTTTCACGAAATGATCCGGGCGCTTGCCCGCCGCGGCGTTCCGGTCGCCGGCGCCGACAGGCTGAAGCTCGTTGAAGATCAGGGCGTGCTCGACCTTCTCTCCTATGCGCGCGCCGTGCTCGATGAGGGCGATGATCTGTCGCTGGCGGAAGTCCTGAAGAGCCCGTTCTTCAACATCAGCGAGGACAGTCTCTTCGATCTCGCCCATGCGCGCGAAGGCCGGCTGTGGGAGGCGCTGCTGCGCCGTCAGGCTGAACGGCCTGAATGGTCGGTTGCGGCGCGCGAGATTGCGCTGGCGCGGGGAGTCGCGCTGAAGGAAGGCCCGGTCGCCTTCTTCATGCATGTTCTTGAAACAGGCGCGCCGTCCGGCTGGCGTCGTATCGCCGCGCGGCTCGGCGCGCCGGCGCGCGAGCCGCTCGAAGAGTTCCTGCGCCTCGCGCTCGACTTCGAGGCCTCAAGCCCGCGCAGCCTGCGGCTCTTTCTTGACGCCGTTGCGGCGTCTGATGCGGAGGCGAACCGGGAATCTGCGGAAGCGGGCGGGAGCGTCCGCGTGATGACGGCGCACAAGTCGAAGGGCCTCGAGGCTCCCATCGTCTTCATTCTCGACGCCCACGCGCCGCCGAAGGCGGGCGGCAAGGAAGTTCTTCACTTCGCCGAAGGCCCGAAAGGCGTGCGCATCCCGCTGTTCGCGGTCGGCGAAGGAAAGCTTGCGCCGGCGCTCGTCGCCGCGGCCGAAACGAAGAAAACGGCCGCATGGGATGAGTACCGGCGCCTGTTCTACGTCGCGGCGACGCGCGCGGAAGACCGGCTTTATGTCTGCGGGCATCAGCTTGGAAATCGGAGTTACCCTGAGAACACCGAACCCGACAGGCGGACGTGGCATGCTCTCGCGCTCGACGCGATGGGGCCGGAGACTAAAACGGGAGAAGACTTGTTCGGCGGCAAGGTGCGACGCCTGGCTTCGCCGCAGACCGCCCTCCCGAAATTGAAGCGACTTCATGCCGGACCATCGACTGCAGCGGCCGTACAGCCGAAATTCCTGTCGGCGCCGGCGCCGGCCGAAAAACGCCCTCGCCGCCTGTCGCCCTCAATGCTGGCGCCGGAGGCCGATGACGCCTATCGCCCGGGAAGGGGCGAGGCCGCATTCCTCCGTGGGCGGATCTTGCACCGGCTCCTCGAACTGCTCCCTGATCTCGACCCCTCGCGCCGTCCCGAGGCGGCGTTGCGCCTTGCGCGACGGATGGGCGCCGAGGCGCCGGAAGCGCTCGTCGCCGAGGCGATACGCGTCATCAATGACCCGCAATTCGCGCCCGTCTTCATGCCGGGCGGTCTTTCCGAAGTGTCGATCGGCGGCGCGCCGAAGGGCGCCCGGGCGGGACTTGTTCTTTCCGGCCAGATCGACCGGCTGGCGATCGACGGCAAGCGCGTCCTCATCGTCGACTACAAGACGAACCGCCCGCCGCCGGCGCATCTCGAAGATGTGGCCCCCGGCTATATCGCGCAGCTCGCCGCTTATCGCGCGCTGCTGCAGGAAATCTATCCCGCTCATGAGATTGAGGCCGCTCTCCTGTGGACCTATGACGCCCGGCTGACGCCCGTGCCGGGTGACGCGCTTGACCGGGCCTTCGCCATGACGCTTGCGTGAGGGGGCGTTGATCTTGCGCGCGGCGCCCCTATTTTGGGGTTTGAGTAAGGGCCGCCTGGCGGCCGAAGAGGAAAGTTCATGGCCACGAAGCCCGTCACCGATCAGTCGTTTGCGGACGATGTGTTGAAGTCCGACAAGCCCGTTCTCGTCGATTTCTGGGCGGAATGGTGCGGACCATGCAAGCAGATCGGTCCAGCCCTCGAGGAGTTGTCGGCGGAGCTCGCCGGCGACCTGACGATCGCCAAGGTCAACATCGACGAAAATCCGGAGACGCCGGGCCGCCTCGGCGTGCGCGGCATTCCGACCCTGATGATCTTCAAGGGCGGCAAGCTGACGGCGACGCGGGTCGGAGCCGCCCCCAAATCCGCGCTCGCCGCGTGGATTCGCAGCCAGATCGGCGCGCCCGCGAAGACCGCCTAAGCGTTCTCCCTCAGGACTTCGCCGGCGAGATAAAGCGAACCGCAAATGAGAACGCGCGCGGGGCCCCCTCCTCGCGCGAGCGTTGCGGCTTCCTGAAGCGAGGCGCACGGGTAAGCGGGAATGCCGGCGCGCTCAGCCGCGGCCGCAACATCATCCGGCGACCGCGCGCCCTGATGGTCCGCCTGCACCGCAAAAACCGTCGAGGCGAGCCCTGAAAAGGCGGCGAAGAACCCGTCGGCGTCCTTGTTCTCCTGCATCCCTGAGATGAGGATGAGCGGTCGCGAGCTGCGCTCCTCGAGATCGGCGAAGGCGCTTGCAAGCGCGCGCGCGGCGTGCGGATTGTGCCCGCCGTCGAGCCACAATTCCGACCGCGGCCCCGCCAGATCAACGAGCGGCCCCGCCTTGAGGCGCTGGAGACGCGCCGGCCAGCGCGCGGACTGAAGGCCCTTTGATAGAATTTCGTCCGTAAACGGAAGACGGCTCGCCCGGATCGCCGCGACGGCGAGGCCGGCGTTCATGAACTGGTGCGCGCCGATAAGGCGCGGCGCCGCGAGATCGGAAAGGCCTTCGTCGTCCTGATAAATGAGCCGCCCGCCCTCCGCCCAGGCGTTCCACGCCGAACCGCAGGCGAAGAGGCTCGCGCCCGTCTCCTGCGCGCGGCGCTCGAAAACCGCCATCGCTTCCGGCGTCTGGGGACCGACGACCGCGGGCGCCTCGCGCCGGAAAATGCCGGCCTTCTCGCCGGCGATCGCCGCCAGCGTGTCGCCGAGAAAGTTCTGATGATCGAGCGCGATCGGGGTGATGACGGCGGCGAGCGGCCGCTCGATCACATTCGTCGCGTCAAGGCGCCCGCCGAGGCCGACTTCGAGAACGAGATAGTCCGCCGGCGTTTCGGCGAAGGCAAGAAACGCGGCGCAGGTGATCGTCTCGAACAGCGTCAGGTCGTCGGCGCCCGCTGCGACGTCGACGCGGTTGATCGCGTCGATGAAGGCGTCGTCTGCGATCTCTTCACCCGCGAGGACGACACGCTCCCGGTAATTGACGAGGTGCGGCGAGGTGAAGACATGCGCGGCGGCGCCCGACGCTTCGAGGATCGCGCGCAGATAGGCGCAGGTCGATCCCTTTCCGTTCGTCCCCGCGACATGGAAGACCGGCGGCAGGCGCCGGTGCGGATCGCCAAGCCGTTCAAGCGTCCGATGAACGCGCGCAAGACCGAGATCGATCAGCGCCGGACGGCGGACCGCGACCTTCTCAAGCGCCGCCGCGACCTTGTCCAACGAACGTCGCTTTCTATTCCGCGGCGCGTGAGGCGGGGGCCGCCGGCGCAGGCTCTGTGACGGCCGCGCGATCGCCCGATTTCGTCAGAATGCGGATGAGCCTCGAAAGCGCAGCCTTCATCTCCGCGCGCGGGCAGACGAGATCGACCATGCCCTTATCTTTGAGGAACTCCGCGCGCTGGAAGCCCTCGGGAAGTTTTTCGCGGATCGTCTGCTCGATGACGCGCGGGCCCGCGAAACCGATGAGGGCGCCGGGCTCTGCGATGTGGATGTCGCCGAGCATCGCGAAGGACGCCGTGACGCCGCCCGTCGTCGGATGCGTCAGCACGACGATGTAGGGGAGCGCGGCTTCGCGCATCATCTGCACGGCGATCGTCGTGCGCGGCATCTGCATCAGCGAGAGGATGCCTTCCTGCATGCGCGCGCCGCCCGACGCGGTGAAGGCGATCAGGGGCGCCCCGGCGCCGACCGCCGTTTCCGCCGCACGGATCATCGTCTCGCCGAGCGCCATGCCCATCGAGCCGCCCATGAAGTCGAAGTCCTGCACGGCGGCGACGCTCGTCATGCCGTCGATTTCGCCGATCGCGGCGCGCATGGCGTCGGGGCGGCCGGTCTTGCGCCGGTATTCTTTCAGGCGGTCGGCGTATTTCTTCTCATCGCGGAACCCGAGCGGGTCTTCGATCGGCGGCGGCACGTCGATGTCGCGAAAGACGCCGCCGTCGAACAGCGCCTTCAGGCGCGCCTCCGCCGGCTGGCGATGGTGGTGGCCGCATTGGGCGCAGACATGGAGCGCCTTTTCGAGGTCCTGGCCGAACAGCATCTGCCCGCAGCCCGGACATTTGACCCAGAGCGAGTCCGTCGCGTCGTCCGGCCGGCGGAACATCGCCTTGATGCCGGGCGGTGTGAGGTTCGAGAGCCAGCTCATGCCTTAGGCACTCCCTTCTCGTTTCTCGCGCCGCGCGCGGCGAACGGCCGCGGAAAGGTCCCTGGTCAGGGCGAGGACCGCTTCGACCGCACTATCGGCCCCGCCGCCCTGAGGCTCAACCCCGCGCGCCGGCAAATTCGCGGCGAGACGCTCGACGAGGGCCGAGCCGACCACGACGAGATCGGCGAGGCGCGCGGTCGCGGCGGCGTCTTCCGCCGTCTTGATGCCGAAACCGACCGCCACGGGCAAGGCGGACGCCGCCTTGAGACGGGCGACCGCCTGATCGACAGCGGCGCGCGCGCCGGTTTTTGCGCCCGTCACCCCGGCGACCGAGACGTAATAGATAAAGCCCGACGCATTCTTGAGGACGGCGGGCAGGCGCGCATCGTCGGTCGTCGGTGTTGCGAGCCGGATGAAGTCGATCCCGGCGCTGCGGGCCGGCAGGCAGAGCTCGGCGTCTTCTTCGGGCGGCAGATCGACGATGATAAGGCCGTCGACGCCCGCCGCCTGCGCCTCTTTCAGGAAGCGATCGACGCCGTAGGCGTAAAAGGGATTGTAATAGCCCATCAGAACGATCGGCGTCCGGTCGTCTTTTTCCCGGAACGAGCGAACCAGGCCGAGCGTTTTGGCGAGCGTCTGGCCGGCGTCGAGCGCGCGCAGTCCGGCGGCCTGGATCGCCGGGCCGTCAGCCATCGGGTCGGTGAAGGCGACGCCCAGCTCGATGAGGTCGGCGCCGGCGCCCGGCAGCGCCCGCAGCAATTTCAGGCTCGCCCCGTAATCGGGATCGCCGCCCATGATGAAGGGCGCAAAGCCTGCCCGCCCCTCGCGGGCGAGCGTCTCGAACAGGCGGGCGATGCGGGACAAGAAGCCTCGACAGGTGAGACGCCCTACCTACATCGCCCGCCTGCCGTTTCAAGGCTTTTGAGTGGTTCCGGCGATCGTTGCCGACCGCCGCAACAAATCCTCGCTTCGCTGCGGGCCCGCAGTTGCGCTTGCCAGATTGCGATGAGAAAGGGTCATCGCAATCTGGTTTCATCAACGCACATAGATGCGCACGCCGTTGTAATGGCGGTAGTGCAAGCGATGGTCGCGGTCGTAGGCGAAGGTGAGACGCGGCGCGCGCCAGTCGCCGCGCCGGCGTTCGTAGCGGTCGGGCGCATAATAAAAGGCCGAGCGCGGGCATACCGTGATTGCGCGGTCGCGGCGGGACTCACGGCGGTCATACCGGTCCTCGCGGACGTCGCGGCGACTGTAGTCATACCGTTCGTCGCGGCGGGATTCGCGCGCATCGCGCCGGTCTTCGCGGATGTCGCCGCAGCGAGAGGCGTCAAGGCGCCATTCGCCGGCGAAGGCGGGCGCTGCGCCCAGCACCAGTCCGGCGCCCAACATGGCGCCCAGCAATTTTGTCGTTGATGAACGCATAAGATCGCCTCCTCTTCCGGCGGCCCTGATCGGACGCCTTGCACCCTGAAACGGGCGGCGTCGTCCCTGTCCGCCGCTGCCGGCGGAGGTCTTTTCGGGGAATTTTTGCGGCCGAACGGAGGCAAGGACTAACCCTGCGCCGCCGCGGCGAAATCCGCCGCCCGCGACGGCAGCCAGGCCGCGAGCGCGCCGGCGATAAGCGCCTTCTGCTCCGGCGTCAGCGCCGCCTCGGCCTTGAGATCCGCGATCAGCCGATCGATGCTGTCGGCCGACCCGATCATCCCCGAGCCGCCGCCAGAGGCGCCGTCGAGCCGCATAAGCGCCGCCTCGCCCTGCCAGCGCAGCCAGTCGGGTCCCGCTCCGTCGCGCGGGGCGCCGTTCGGATCGCCGTCGCGCGCGAAGGCGCCCCAATAGCCGCCGATCTGGCGCGACAGGATTTCGCGCTCCGCAGCCGTCTTCTTCGTCCACATCAGGGGATCGAGCCGCCCAAACAATTCAAAGCGGTTCATCACGAAGGGGATCTCGATCGCATGGCAGGCGCCGAGGAGCGCCTTCAGGTCGGTCCACAGGAACCGGCCGCCTTCGTCCCAGTCAAAACGATAGGCGTAAACCTCATCATGGCCGGCCGCCGTCATCAGCGCCGCCGGCTCGTCGACCGAGCGGATGCGCCAAAGGCGGCTCTGGTAGTCGGCGAGCCGGTCGTAGAAGTGCTGGTCCTTCGCGGTGAAGAAGACGCCGAGGCGGCGATTGACGAGACGGGGATCGACGAGCTGGAAGAGCTTCATCTCGTCGCGATTGGTTCCGGTGATCACCGGCACGGCGTTGAACGTCGCCCTGTCCGTCAGCGCGGCGCGGATGCCGTCCGAGGGGAGCGCGACGCCGTCGGCGATCATGCGCGGCATGCTGGAGAAACCGGCGCTGTCAGGCTCATAAACGCTGAACAGCTTTTCGAGCGGCGCGGCGCGCAGCGCAGCGGCGTCCGCCGCGCCGAGACGTTCGGCGACGGCGCGCGCCGGATTGATGTCGGGCCCGCCGCCCGCTTCCGCCTCTTGAAGCGGCGTTGAATCAAAAAGCCCGGATTGGATGATGGCGCGGTGAAAAAGGCCCTTCGCGACCGGCGATGCGATGAGGCCGGCGACATTGTGGCCGCCGGCGCTCTCGCCGAAAACGGTGACGCGCGACCTGTCGCCGCCGAAGACGGCGATGTTGTCTTGAACCCAGCGGAGCGCCGCGACGAGATCGAGGAGCGCGAAGGACGCCGCTTTGTCTTCCGGCGTCTCCGCGCTGTCGCGAATCGCTTCATGGGCGAACCATCCGAGCGGCCCCAGGCGATATTGAACGACGACGATGATGACGTTTTCATTGGCGGCGAGATTCGAAGGGTCGTACTGCTTCGCCGCGCCCCAGACGTTTCCGCCGCCGTGAATCCACACCATGACGGGGAGGCCGCCGAGCGCGACGGCGCCCTTCGGCGCATAGACGTCGAGATAGAGGCAATCCTCCGTACCGAGAAGAGTTCCCGGCTTGACGCTTTCGTCAGCGTTGAAGACGTTGCTGATCTGCGGACAGACGCCCGCGGGAAGGAGCGCTTCGCGCGTTCCCGTCCATTCCGCCGCCGGGCGCGGCGCGCGCCAGCGCAAGCCGCCGACCGGCGGCGCGGCGAAAGGAAGGCCGCGCCAGACCTCGACGCCGTTGGCGAGCGTCGAACCGACGATCTCGCCTTGCGCGATTCGCCGCACTGTCGCGGGATCGGCCGCGGGCGGGGCTTCTTCGCGCGACGTTCGCCCGCAGGCGGCGAGGAGAACGAGGACGGCGAGGAGAAATCTGGGGTTCATGAGGGCGCTTGATTTGGGGGCGGTTCGGATGGGTGAATGGTGAATGGTGAATGGTCAATCGTGAATGGTGAATGGTGAATAGTGAATGGGGAGCTTGGAAAAGGCTCGCCCCCT
>CAZOEB010000081.1:0-14953 GCA_964578685.1 uncultured Caulobacterales bacterium | reverse complement strand
CCGAAAGTCACAAATGGGAGTCTCGGGGGCGGCGCATCAAGCTGCAGCACGGCGATGTCGGTTTCGCGGTCGACCGCCTTGATCGTCGCCTTTAGCTCGCGACCGTCGTTCAGCGTGACGGTGATGTCGTCGGCGTTGTCGATGACATGGTTGTTGGTGATGACGACGCCCTTGGGGTCGATAATGAATCCCGAACCGAGCGAAACCGCCTGAGGTGAGAATTTCTTCTGGATCGCGGGATCAGCGCCCGCGCCCTGCCCTTTGACGCGCTGGGCGGACGAAATGTTGACGACTGCGGGCGAGAGCCGCTCGGCGAGGTCGGCGAAGCTGTCGGGCGTACCTCTCGGCGCCGGCGCGGCCGACGCCGGCGCGGCAAACAGAACACCAGCCGCCGCCGCGGCCGCCAAACCCCTGATCGACACCATACCGTTCGCCTCTTCGCCCCTTGCGCCCGGCTCATGGCCGGAACCCGCCGTCTGACCTCGGCAAGGCTACCGTAAATTCATGACCCGGCAAAGGGCGGGAAAGGCACGCCTTAACGCCGGCCTTTCAGGTTGTTGAGGTATCTCAGAAATTCGCTGTCCGGGGAGAGGAGGATCGTCGCGTCACCTTTGCGGAGCGCTTCCTCATAGGCGATCAGCGAGCGGTAGAAGGCGAAGAACTCGGGGTCCTTTCCATAAGCGGCGGCGAAGACGGCGTTGCGCTCGGCGTCAGCCGCGCCGCGCAGTTTTTCCGACTCCTCATTCGCAGCCGAACGGATCTCCGTGGCCTCGCGGTCGGCTTGCGCGCGGATTTTCTGCGCCTCTTCGTTGCCTTGCGCGCGGAACTGCTGGGCGAGCTGGTTGCGCTCGGCGATCATGCGCTGGAACACCGCCTGGCTGTTCTGCGCCGGCAGGTCGGCGCGGCGGATTTTGACGTCGATGATTTCAATGCCGATATCGCGGACGCTCGCGCCGAGAAGCTCGCGAATGCGGAGCATCAGCGCATTGCGGCGCCCTGAGACGATGTCGTCGACGGGAACCTCGCCGAGCACGCGGCGAATAGTCTGGTTCATTTGCGTCTTTAGGCGCGCTTCGCCGCCGGCGATCGTGCGCACCGACTGATAGAATTGCTGCGGATTGACGATCCTGTAACGCGCGAAGGCGTCGACGAGCAGCCGTTCCTGATTGGCGGCGATGATTTCAAGCGCGTCCTGGTCGAGCTCGCGATTGCGTTTGTCGATGCGCACCACGTTCTGAACGAACGGCACCTTGAACTTGAGGCCGGGCTCCTTGTGCTCAGCGACCGGCGCGCCGAACTGGAGAACGATCGCGTGGTTCGATTCATCAAGCACGAACGCGGCGTTGACGAGAACCATCAGCACGCCGGCGACGGCGACGATGACGGCGGCGAGAGGGGTTCCGCGCATCACTGGGGCGCCTTCTTGTTGAGTTCATTGAGCGGCAGATAAGGCACGACGCCTTGCCCGCCTTCTTCGATGATGATCTTGTTCATGGGCCCGAGAACGCGTTCGGCCGTTTCAAGATACATGCGCTGGCGCGTCACTTCCGGCGCTTTGACGTATTCAGCGTAAATCGCGTCGAAACGGCTGGCCTGACCGCGCGCTTCGGCGGTCACCTGCGCCTGATAGGCGCGCGCTTCTTCAAGGATTTGCTGCGCTGCGCCGCGCGCTTCTGGCACGACCTTGTTGGCGTATTCGCGCGCACGGTTGATGTATTGATCGCGGTCCTGTTGGGCCGCGTTGACGTCGAGAAACGCCTGATTGACTTCCTCCGTCGGCGGCTCCGCCTTTTCGAGGTTCACCGAACTGACGATGATGCCGGCGCCTTGCGCATCGAGCGTCTGCTGCATCAGCTCGCGCGTCTGGTCCATGACGACGCCGCGCCCTTCCGTCTGGATGAAATCAAGCTCGTTGCGGCCGACCACTTCGCGGATCGCGGACTCCGCGACGGTGAGGACAAGCTTGTCCGGTTCGTCGATCAACAGCTTGAAGCGCGCGACCGGCGGCAATTCGCCGGGCGGCGCCGTTTCCTCGGCGTTCACTTCCCAGAGAACCCGGATGACGACATCAACCATGTTCCTGTCGCCGGTGAGCATCAGCCCCCCTTGCGCGCCCCGCTGCGAGCCGCCGGCGGGAACGAGCGTTTCGCGCACTTCCGTCACGCGTTCGGTGAGCGATGACTGGAACGGCGCCGGCGCGCGCCAGTGAAGGCCCGGCCCGACGACACGGTCAAACTCGCCAAAGGTCAGCACAATGCCGCGCTCGACCGGGCCAACCTGGAAAAAGCCGCTGAGGCCCCAGAGCACGCCGACGCCGGCGACGATGAGGAGCGCCGTCTTCCGATTGAGTTGCGGGGGCTTCGGCCCGCCGTCGCGCGGAAACGCGCGCTTCAGCCGCTGGCGTGAAGCGTTGAGGATTTCATCGAGATCGGGGGGCGCGCCCTTGTTGCCGGGCCCCTTTCCGGGGCCGCCCGGCCCCTGCCCGCCGCCGCCGGGCGGTTTCGGCGGCTGGCCCCAGGGGCCGCGCGTCGGTCCGCGCCCGGGGCCTTGGCCCCCTTTTCCCGAATTATCCTGCCAGGGCATCTAGGTCCTTCCCGCCAGTGGGCTGAGGGTTTGAGGTGAAGCGCGGGTCTGGGGCGCGAAGGGGCGCCCGGGACTCGCCAATGAAGAGCGCCGTATATATGTCAACGATTTCAACGGGTGCAATGCGACCCTTCGAATTTTAACACGCAATCGGAATGAACGACGCTTCCCTTCTCATGAGAGTCCGCGCGGCCCTCAAGGCTGTGCCTGCGCCGAAGGGCGGCGACCTCATCACTTCAGGGGCGATCGAGGGGCTTTCGGCCGGCGCGGACGGGGTGGTCCGGTTCACGCTTAACGCCGACCGATCCGGCGGCGGCGCCGGCCTCCTCGAGGCCGCCCGCAGCGCCGCCGCCGCCATTCCCGGCGTCGCCCGGGTGAGCGCCGTCGCCACAGCGCACCGGGAGAGGCCCGCGACGCCCCCGCCGCCGTCCCATGACAATCCCCTGCGGCTCGCCAAACAGTCCCGCATCGAAGCGGCGGCGGAAATGCTCGGCGGCGTCAGGAACGTCATCGCGGTCGCGAGCGGCAAGGGCGGCGTCGGCAAATCGACGGTCGCCGCCAATCTCGCCGTCGCCTTCGCCCGGGCGGGGCTGAAAACGGGTCTTCTCGACGCCGACATCTACGGGCCGTCGCTGCCGACGCTCTTCGCCCTCTCAGGCAAACCGGCGATGCGCGAGGGCAAAATCGTCCCGATTGAGAAATACGGCGTCGCGGCGATGTCGATCGGACTTCTTGTCGACGCCGACAAAGCGCTCGCCTGGCGGGGACCGATGGTGATGGGGGCCGTGCGCCAGCTGATCGGCGACGTCGACTGGGGAACGCTCGATGTCCTTGTCGTCGATACGCCGCCGGGCACGGGCGACGCTCACCTGACGCTCGCGCAGTCGAAGCGGCTCACCGGCGCGGTCATCGTCTCAACGCCGCAGGAAATGGCGCTCGCCGACGTGCGGCGCGGCGTTGAGCTATTCCGCACCGTCCGTGTACCGATCATCGGCGTCGTCGAGAACATGGCGTGGCTCGACGACGGGAGCGGCGGACGAACCTATCTGTTCGGACAAGGCGGCGCCAAGAAAGCAGCGGCTGACCTCGGCGTTCCGTTCCTCGGCGCGCTGCCGCTTTATCCCGATCTCCGCGTCGCCTCGGATGAAGGCGAGCCGATCGCCGCACGGGCGCCGGCGTCAGCCGCCGCAAGGGCGTTTGACGATCTTGCAGCGACGATCCGCGCCGCTTTTGCTTGAAGCTCTCAGTTCACGGGCGCGAGCGTCGGCACCTCGGCGTCCTTGAGGCGCGTGTCCTGCACGATGCGCCAGCGGCCGTCGATCTGCTTCATCACCATCGTCATGGCGCCCGTCGTCTTCGCCGGCCCGCTTTGCAACGCGTAGCGTCCGTTGACGGTCGCCACCTCCGGCGCCGTCATGGCGACGTCGAGATCGCTGAAGGTCAGCCGGCCCATGCCGCCCGCGCCCTGCACGAGCGCCTGGTAATGTTTCCGCACGCTGTTGATGCCGGTGACGATGTCGGCGCCGTTGACGAGGCGCACCGCGCCGCTCTGCTCATAGCCGTCGAGAAACGCCGTCAAGTTGCCTTCATTCCAGGCGGCCGCATTGGCCAAGAGGACGCCGCGCACGATATCTTCGGCGGTGCGCGCGGTCAGCGCGCCGGCGCGGACATCGGCGCTGGCGAGAACGGGGGCCGCCGTTTCATTGGCGGCGACCGACACATCGATAATGCCTTCGAGCGAGGGCTGCGCGCCGACGAGCCGGCCCGCGCCGTTCTTGTTGGGGCGCGGCGCGCGGTTCGGCGCGGGGGAGGCGCCCTGCGTCAGCACCACAGGGGCCGCCGCAGGCTCTTCCGGGGCGATGATGCCGTCGAGCGAAAGGACGGGCTCCGCAACTGGGGCGGGCTGCGGCGCAGGCTTCGGCCCAGGCTGAGGTGACGGCGGCGCATCAGCGATCGGCGCCATCGCCAACGCCGGCTGCGCCGGTTCAGCGGACGCCGACGCGGGCGCGGCCTCAGGCGACGCCGGCACTGCAGGCGCAGCGCCGGAAAGTCCCAATTGATCCGCCTGCTGATCGAGCGACAGCCCGGCGAGAGCGGCCTCGTCCTTCACCATCGCCGGCGCCGCATCGCCGCCCGCCAGCGAGGCTTCGACGGACGCCGACGCAGCGGTCGAACATTCGAACCCGTCAAGCGTCAGCTGCGAGGCGAGTTCGGCCGCCATCGCGCGACAGAAATTGCGGTCGGCGTTGGCGTGATAGGGCGTGTTGACCTGCGCCCCGCCGCCACGCGTCACGCGCACGTCGCAGGCCTTGCCGACAGTTCCAGGGGCTAGCACTTCAATGACGCGCACATCATCGCCGCGCGTGCAGGTTTCACCTTGCGCATGCGCCGCGCCCGGGAGCGTGAGCATCCCGGCGGCGGATACGCCTGCAAACAACGCAACCTTCAACATGGTCCCCCTCCATGGCTCGACGAGGCGCGCGATAGTCGGTTTCGCCCGCCCGCGGAAGACCATCCTCATGATGGTCAACCGGGCGTTAACGCCGTCTTGCCGTGTCAGTCGCATTTTTATCGGGGCCGACGCCGCCGGGCGAGCGCGCCTGGGGCGCTAGACGCGGTCCAAGACGAAAAAAGCGGCGCTGTGCTCATTGCGCGACGACCGCTCGATGCGCCCCGTGGGACGCCGCGACCACCTGCCGGCGTCGAAGGCCGGGAAACGGACGTCGCCCACGACCTCCGCCTCGACCTCGGTCAGATAAATCCGGCTCGCGAGCGGCAAGGTCGCGGCGTAGATCTCCGCCCCGCCGATCACGCAGATTTCTTCCGTATCGAGATGAGCGGCCGCCTCGGCGCCGAGCCGCAGGGCCTCCTCGACGCTGGCGGCGATCGTCACGCCGCTGATCGGCGCGGGACTGCGCGTAATGACGATGTTGACGCGCTCGGGCAACGGGCGGCCGATGCTGTCATAGGTTTTGCGGCCCATGATGACGGGCTTGCCGAGCGTGATCTCGCGGAAGCGCTTCAGATCGTCGGAGATTTTCCATGCGAGCCCGCCGTCGCGGCCGATGACGCCGTTGCGCGAGACGGCGACGACAAGAGCGATGCGCATCATCGCCCCGCCGCGAGTGTGACGAGCGCGGCCCCGTCGATACGGTAGACCGTCCAATCATCCATCGGTTTCGCGCCGAGGGATTTGTAGAAACCGATCGCCGGCTCGTTCCAGTCGAGCACGGACCATTCAAAGCGCGCGCAGTCATTTTCAAGCGCGATCGCGGCGAGCCTCACGAGCAGCGCCTTGCCGACCCCTCGACCGCGAACGCTTTCGCGCACGAAGAGGTCTTCGAGATAAAGCCCGTGCTTGCCGGTCCACGTCGAGAAGTTGAAAAAATAAACCGCGAAACCGACCGCCTCGCCGTTCCATTCGGCGATCAGCGCGTGGACTTTCGGATGTTCGCTGAAGAGCGCCCTGTCGATATCGGCAGCGCTCGCTTTCGCCGCGTCCGGCGCGCGCTCATAGACGGCGAGCTCACGGATAAGCGCAAGGATCAGCGGCGTGTCGGCTGCGTTCGCGGAGCGGATGAGGAGACCGTCTGGCAATGTCAAATTGTTCCCACGCAAACCGCTTCCCCTTCGCCTCCCCCTTGCGGGGAGGCCAAAACCGCGCAGCGGTTTTGGGTGGGGGGTGCAATGCCGAGGTTTGAGCGCTTCGCGCGTTGAAACGGCCTACCCCCACCCGAAATTCGCCCTGCAAATTTCGACCTCCCCGCAAGGGGGAGGTGAAGGGGCGCTTTATGTTGGGCCCGGTCATTGGCGGAAATCAGATGATGCAAATTCGTCATACCGCCACCGGCGCCTTGATGTGCGGATGCGCGACATAGTTCTCGATGCGGATGTCGTCATAGGTGAAGTCGAAGAGATTCGTGATCTCCGGATTGAGGACGAGGCGCGGGAGCGGATGGGCGTTGCGCGAGAGCTGTTCGCGCGCCTGCTCGAAATGATTGTGATAAAGATGCGCGTCGCCGAGCGTGTGGATGAACTCGCCCGCCTGAAGCCCCGTCGCCTGCGCGACCATGTGCGTCAACAGCGCATAGGACGCGATGTTGAACGGCACGCCGAGGAAGATATCCGCCGAGCGCTGATAGAGCTGGCAGGAGAGGCGCCCCTTCGCGACGAAGAACTGGAACAGGCAATGACAGGGCGGCAGCGCCATGTCGGCGATCTCCGCCGGGTTCCACGCCGACACGATGAGACGGCGCGAATTGGGATTGCGTTTGATTTCAGCGATCACCCACGAGAGCTGGTCAATCGTCTCGCCGTCCCTGCCCGGCCATGACCGCCACTGGCGCCCGTAGACGGGGCCGAGCTCGCCGTTTTCATCCGCCCACTCATCCCAGATCGAAACGCCGTTGGCTTTGAGATAAGCGATGTTGGTGTCGCCGGCGATGAACCAGAGGAGTTCGTGCACGATCGACTTCGTGTGGAGCTTCTTGGTCGTGACGAGCGGGAAGCCTTCAGCGAGGTCGAAGCGCATCTGATGGCCGAAGACCGAGCGCGCGCCGGTCCCGGTGCGCTCGGCCCGGTCGTCGCCCGTTTCGAGCGCCCGGCGCATCAGATCGTGGTATTGCCGCATCGCACCTCGCGAATCTGGAGTTCGTCCGGAGTTTACCGGCGCCGCCGCGGCCTGTCGCGGCTCGCCGGTCCTTCAGGCGCGTGATAGTTTCGCACAGAAGGTCCCTTCCCGTTCGCCGGCTTTCCGGCTCGGGGTCGGGCCTTGGGGAAAGTGCGCGGGGCATGGCGGACGCAAAACCAGCAGAGACGGCGCCGGGCGGCGGCCTTGCCCTTCTCAGCCTCCTGATCGGCCTCGCCGCCGGTGCGGCCTTCTATGGCATCGTGGAATACTGGGACGGCGCGAGCTTCCCAGCGCCCGTGCCGGCGACGCTGATGCAACTCGTCGTCACCTTTTCCTCGGGGTGGCTGCTGCTCGCCGGACGGGGGCGACTTGTCACGCCCCTCATTCCAGCGGCGCTGATCGCCGCCATCCTCGCCGTGCCGACCTGGTTCATCGCGTCGGTCGACCTCGCCGGTGGGGGCAATTACGACTTTGACAGTTTTCCGATTTTCTTCTGGTCGTTCGTCGCGGCGCCCCTCTCCTTCTACCTGATGCTGACGCTGGCGAAGGCGATGCTCGAAACCGGGACGCCGCCGAAATATCATTCGGTCTTTCTGCACGGCATTACGCTGCCGCTGATCGGGGCCGGGGCGCATCTCTTCGCCGGCCTTGCGCTCGTGCTGCTTTATGCGTGGGCGGCGCTCCTGAAGCAGATGGGCGTCGACTTCTTCTCGAAGCTCTTTGACGAGCCGTGGTTCTTCTTCCCCTTCCTCGGGGCCGTCGGCGGCTTGTCGATCGCGATGATCCGCGGGCTGGAAGCCGTGCTCGGCGCGCTGCGGTTCATCCTGCTCCTGTTCTCGCGCATCGCGATGCCGATCATGGCGGTTTTTTCAGCGACCTTCCTGTTGACGCTCATCGTCAACGGCACGGATGCGATCTTCGAACGGCCCTATCCCGGCGCGATCATGCTCGGCCTCGCCTTCGTCGGCATGCTCGTTTTCAACGGCGTCTATCAGAACGGCGAAGGCGGTCCGCCGCCATGGTGGCTGCGCTTGTCGACGATCGTCGCCATCGCTGTCTTCCCGATCTACGCAGGGCTCGCCGCGTGGGCGTTTTCCATGCGCGTCGACGACTACGGCCTGACGCCGCCGCGCCTTGTCGGGCTCGCCATGAACGGCCTCGCTTTCGCCTATAGCATTGTGCTGATCGCGGGGCTCCTCACCGAGTTCAACTGGAAGGGCAAGCGCTGGATGCCGCCGGTCGCAAGCCTCAATACCGGCATGGCCGCGCTTTGGGTGATCGTGCTGCTGTCGCTGTCATCGCCGCTGTTCTCAAGCTGGGCGATCAGCGCGCGCAGCCAGGAGCGCGTGCTGCTCTCCGGCAAGGTCGCGGCGAAGGATTTCGACTTCGGCTATCTGAAGTTTCGTCTCGGCAAGCCGGGCGAAGCGGCGCTCGCGCGCATTGAAGCCGCCGCCGCGGGCCGCGCTGACGAGGCCGACATCCGCTCCGGCATTGCACGCGCGCGTGCCGCGCTCAGCTATTGGGAATACCAGAACCCCGAGCTCGTTACGCCGCAGGCGGAGACCGAGGCGGAAGCTGAGTTGATTGATCCTCCGGCGGAGGACGCTGCGCCTCCGGGGCCCATGGACCTCGAATTCAATCCCGAGGGCGCTACGCCGGAGTGACGGGCGGCGAGAGCGACGCGCTTCAAGCCGGCTCCGCCGCTCTTTCTTTTTCGCGCTCTTTTTTCTTCTCTTTGCCTTTGGCGGGCTTTTCAGGCTCGATGGCGTCGGCGTCGTCGACTTTCGCCTTTTCCTCGCGCCGCTTAATCTTGCGATTGGGGCCGTGGTAATCTTCAACGCCTTCGACGATGGCGAAACAGGCCAGCCGCACGGAGAGCGGGATGTCGACCTTGTCGCCGTCGCGCTCGCCTTTTTCGTAATACTGGATCATGCGCCGCTTGAGGCCCAGCGCGTGCGCGGCCTCTTTTTGCGACAGCTTCAGGCTCTTTCGCCACTTCCGGAAATCAGAAGGTTCCACGGCGCACCCTTTGCGTCACGCCCCCAATGGCGCTCAAAGTGCGTATAGGGGCGAGTTGTAACAGGCGTTTGACAGAAGCCTAAAAATACGCCGCCAAGGTCTTCATTTCTGAAGGATTTGTTCCTACCTTCTCTCCGTCGGCTTGCCGGCTATGGCGATAAACGGCCCGTGCAATAAGCGGATCGGACCCGGGGGCGGTACCCGGCGGCTCCACCACAGACCCTCACGGATTGGGGGCCTGCGGCGGGGCCGAAACAGGATCGACGGACGTGTAAAGACGACGCTTTCGCCCGGATGGTCTCCGTTATTGGACCAAATACGATAGTTGCCAACGACAACTACTCGGACGAGCTCGCTCTCGCTGCGTAAGCGGCTGAGTTAGCTCACGCCTTCAAGTCCTGATCCCTATCCAGGGTCAGGCGGGGCCCCCCGGCGCCTGGCAACAGAAGCCGGGGACTTTCTATTCACATCGTTCATAGAAGCTTCTGCGGCGCCTAACGGCGCCAGCGCGCCATGATCGGCTTGCCATGGCGCCGCGTACCCATGCTAACAATCGCCCAAGGGCGGAAACTTCCGGCGCGTGAGGGCTGCTTGAGCGACGTCGAAATCGATTACGACTATCTGACCCAGAACGCCTTGAAACAGGTCGTCAAGGACGTCCTGAAAATGACCGAGGACCTCGGCGAGGCGCCCGGCGACCATCATTTCTACATCGAGTTCGAAACGCAGGCGGAGGGCGTCTCCCTCCCCGATCACCTGCTTGCGCAATATCCGCAGCGGATGACGATCGTCCTCCAGCACCAGTTCGACGGGCTCGAAGTGCTCGACGACGCGTTCTCGGTGACGCTGTGGTTCAAGAACGTGCAGTCGCGCCTGACGGTGCCTTTCGACGCGGTGACGAGCTTCGCTGATCCGTCCGTTCAGTTCGGCCTCAGGTTTGAAGGCGCAGCTCCGGCGCGCCCGCCGGCGCCCGCAACGCCGATCACCCCCGCCGTCGCCGCTGCAAAAGCGGAAAAGCCGCCGGCGAAGAACGGCGACGGCGCCGCGGTGGTGAGCCTCGACGCCTTCCGGAAAAAATAGCGTCACTGGACGAGATCGCCGGGTTTTTCACCGTCGTCGGGCCTGCGCGCTTCGATCTGGATCAGCGCCTCATGATCGCCGGCCCCTGCCGCCTCCAGAAGCGGTTTCGGCAAGGACTTTGCGGTCGTCGCGCCAAGCGCTTTCAGCAGTTCCGTCTGTCGGACGAGATTGCCGGCGCCGCTCGACAGCTTCTTCATGGCCTCCTGATAGGCGCCGTCGACCTGCGTCAGCCGCGCGCCGAGCGCCTGCATGTCGCCGACAAAACCGACGAATTTGTCGTAAAGGGCCCCGGCGCGCGCCGCGATGTCTTCCGCGTTCCGGTGCTGGCGTTCGACGCGCCACATGGCGGCGACGGTCTTCAGCTGCGTCGTCAGCGTCGTCGGCGTCGCGATGGCGACCTTGTTGTCAAGCGCGTCGAGGCTCAGCATGTCGTCGAATGAAAGGGCCGCGCCGAGCGCAGCCTCGATCGGAACGAACATGATGACGAAGTCGAGCCGCGTGCCGACGCGCGCCTGATACTCCTTTGACGCCAGCCCCTTCATGTGGTTCCGCATCGACCGGGCGTGGTTCGCAAGGCGAACGCGCCGGGCTTCTTCGTCGCTCTCGCTCACATAAGCTTCGAAGTCGACAAGGGACACCTTCGAATCGACGATGAGGCGTTCGCCTGACGGCAGGTTGAGGATGTAATCGGTGCGCGCGCGCCCGTCCTCGCCCGAAAAGCTTTCCTGCCGCGTGTACTCGACGCCTTCGCGCAGGCCGAGGCGGCTGAGGATCGTATCGACGATCATCTCCCCCCAGGCGCCCTGCATCTGCACGTCGCCCTTGAGGGCGCGCGTCAGGTTTTCGGCTTCCTTCGACACCGCCGCCGATTGCTGCGCGAGCTGCTCGATCTGCTGCTTCAGGGAGCCGTGCTGCTTTGACGTTTCAACATGCGCCTCGCCCAGCGAGCGCTTGAAGTCGTCGATGTCTTTCTTCAGCGGCGCCAGAAGCGCGTCAATCTGCTCGCGGTTCTGCTGTTTGAAGGCTTCGCTGTGCGATTGCATCAGCTTGCCGGCGTCCTCGTTGAAGGCGAGCCGCATTTCTTCCTTCGCCTGTCTGAGGCTGGCGATCTCGCGCTCAAAGCCGCGCGCCTCGGCCCGCATCGCCGCGAGCGACCGGTCGAGGCCGTCACGTTCAGCGCGCAAGCGCTCCGCCTCCGCGGCGAGCCGGTCGAGGGATTGCGTCAGGGCGTCCGCGCGCGCCTCCGCCGCCGCTCGGGCCGCATCGGCCTCGGCGCGCGCTCGACCGAGGCCTTCCGCCTCGGCCCTCAACGCCGCCAGGTCGCGTTCGGCCCGCGCGCCGGCTTTGGCGCGCTCCTCCATCCGCGACAGCCTCAGCGCAGCGACCGCCAGGAGGCAGAGCAGCAAGCCGGCGCCGGCAAGGGCCCAGAAGAGCGGCTCTGAAAAGATCAGGGGCATCGGGCGACTTTCTTGGAACAAAAAAAGAACACTTTTCCGGTTCGTACGCCCAAGTCAAGCATCGGGGTCTCGGGCCGGTTGCCAGCGAACCCGACAGCGGCAAGGTAGCCGCGAAATAGGCGAGCGAACACGACTCAATGACCGGACCTGACACCTTCACCGAGGAGCTTCTGATCGCCGGAGGTATGATGGCGACGACGGTGTTCTTTCATGCGACCGTCATCGCGGCGTCCGCTGCGCTCGTTCGCACCGCCGGGCAGGCGCTTTGGGGGCCGGTGCGTTTTTTGCGCGATGCGCTCATACTTTCCGCGGCCAGCCTCATTCTTCTCGCCGCCCATAGCGCCGAAGTGGCCGCTTGGGCGCTGGTGATGATGAAGATCGGCGCGTTCGCCGGCTTTGAGGAGGCGTTCTACTTCGCGTCGGTGTCGTTCACGACGCTCGGTTTCGGCGATGTGCTGCTGCCCGAGGGCTGGCGCCTGCTCGCCGGCGCGATCGCGGCGGACGGTTTCATCTTGTTCGGAATGTCGGCGGCTTTCCTGTTCGAAGCGGTGCGAAAGGCGCGGATCGGCGACGCGCGATGACCTGCGCCCGCCAAAGCCTCGTCACGGCTCGAATATGTCCTCAATCCTTCGCCCGAAGAGCTTCGCCAGCGTGAAGGCGAGCGGGAGGCTTGGGTCGTATTTGCCGCTTTCGAGCGCCTGGATCGTCTGGCGCGAGACATGCGCGAGTTCGGCGAGCCGGGCCTGGCTCCAGCCCTTTTCGGCGCGCAGCTCGCGCAGGGAGTTCTTCATCGGTAGGCGCGGCCCATCAGTATGCGGATGATCCCGTAGACGACCGAGAACGCCGGCGCGACGAAGACGATCGGCGCCGCCGGCGCTCCGAGGATCAGCTCAGCAAGGCCCCAACCGCTCGCCGCGACGATGACGACGCCGGCGGCGAGCGCGATCGCCTTCAGCTCCAACGTGCGCTCGAACTCGTCGAATGAAAGGTGCCACCGGATGTAGATCACGAACCAGGCGGCGAGCACCGCGACGGCCGCGGCGATCGCCGCAACCGCCGCCCCTCCCCGCCCCAGACGCTCTGCAATGAAGACGCAGGCCAGGAAGGAAATGCCCAGCGCCAGTTCGAGCGCCCAGTGCCGCGCGCGTCTCAAGAGACGTGCGCGCATGTGGGCCGGCGTTTCGCCTTCGAGCTCTGTCACCTTGTCCCTTGCTCACCGGTCATCGCGCCGGAACGGGCGCGTGAAGAAGCCCAGAACGGCTTTCCGGCTCTGCAATAGGCTGATTCCAAGCACCGCTGCGGTCACCCAGAACGCGACTTCCAGGGAAAGCGCGCCGGCGATGACCGCGGCGGTCCAGTCCTTCGTCGTCGGATCGGCGACGCCTTTGTAAACGAATATCCCGATCCAGAAGGCGACAGCGAGGCCCCAGACCAGCGCGACAATCATTTTCTTCATGGCTTCAACCCGCCTTTCGTTTGCCAAGTTTACTTGACATATGTGGGTATACGTTCTATGTCAAGGATACTTGGCAAGACTTTCGGGACATGAAGCGGACAGCGTCCTTGATGCTCGCAGCTGCGCTCCTCGCCGTGATCGCCGTCGTGACAGCGACGGGCGCCGGGCGCGCGCCGCCAAAGGCGCGCAGTCTCGATGCTGAGCTATTGATCTTTTGAAGCGCGCTGCGCCTCAACCATTGCGACGGCGCGCTTGGGGCGAGGCGCGTCGTGGCTCATCGCGCGGCGGCAAGCATCCAGCTTATGGCGAGCGCGATTTCCCGTCCCCACAGGTCGGCAGGCGCTGAACTTTCGGCCGGCGGCGTCGCTTCGTCGGGTGGCAATCCGACGCCCTCAAGCGCGACGCCGTCGATCGTTCGATAGGTTTCAGCCGCAAGCGTGTAAGTCCAGCCGTTTGGCAGCTGCCGCGGCACTGCATCCGAAAACGCTCCGCGCGTCGGCTGGCCTAGCACATGGGCGTTTGGCAGCGCAGAAAGGGCGAGGGCCAGCACTTCCTCGGCGCTGACCGTATTACGGCTCGTCAGCACGGCGACAGGACCGGTGAAGCGCGCACCGTCCGCCGGCGAAATCCCGACCGCATAGGGCTCGGTCTCCTGGCCGGGCGGGTCCTTGGTGAAGACCGCCGCCTTCTGCCCGGCAAAGCGCGACGCAATCGCCAGCGCAACGGAATCGTGTCCGCCGACATTAATGCGAAGATCGATAACGAGTCCCCTGATGTCGCCAAGCTCGTTCAGGATCGTTTCCATCTCCCGCGACGCCGCCGCCGCCTGTTCGGATGCGGACGCATTTTCGCCGAGCGGCGCCCAATTATTCAGCGAAACCGGCGCAAAATAGCCGACATCATTTGGCAGCCGGCCAATGATCGCCTTGCGGTTCGCCGCCACACGGCCCGGCGCCGCAAGCGGAGACGCATCGCCGATCATGAAATCGCGCAGGTTCAAGGCGAGCGCGGCCGCCGTCCATGGAGCGCCGTCAGGCTGCGTCCCCGGCGCGTCAGTCCCCGCATAGGAATAGGCGCGGCCGTTCGCGTCGATATTCACGTGATCGTCGCGCAATGGCGCAACGAGGTCTGACAACGTCGAGAAGAGGTCCTCGCCGGCGGCGACGCGCGCACGCGCCGCAGCTTGCGCCGCTTCCCAATCGACGCCGCGGGCGTCAAACGCAGGATAGAGTTCTGCAAAGCTCGCGACGAAGAACTCGAAATTGACCATCGGATCTTGCGAGCGAACCGGCTGCAAGCAGGCCGCCGGCAACGCTTGCAGGCGCTCCAGCGCATATCGCGTCGGACCGGCGCGTAACTCGAGGCGATCCGCCGAGTCTGACGGGACGGGCGCGCCCACCTGCCCCAGAAATTCTCGGTGCTTCTGGTCATCACCCCGAACGCAACCGGCCGAACTCAGATAATAGGTTCTGACCCCGCGGCGATCGGAAACGAACGCTGTCTGATATCCCGACACATTCCAGACGCCGTCCGGAAGCCGGTCGGCGTCGCTTTGCGCAGCCGCCTGCGTAGCGGCCAGTTTCCCCACCGCGATAATGGCGAACATGAAAGCGAACACGCGTACCGGCGACCCTCTTCCGACAAACAACCGACCTCATCAGGTCGAAGACGATTTAGTCCTCACCCACGAGCCTAGGGCGTCAGGCGCCAGATGCAAGTCCGTCGCCG
>CAZOEB010000080.1:0-15123 GCA_964578685.1 uncultured Caulobacterales bacterium | reverse complement strand
GCGTCCTGAAACTCGTCGAAAATCCGTTTACGGACTTTCTGGGCGCGGAGGTAATAGGCGTCGTAATAGCCCGCGGAGAGCACATAGGTGCCGATCATGATCCGGCGTTTGACTTCCTTGCCAAAGCCTTCCCAGCGCGTGTTCGCGTACATCGAGTGGATGTCGGTGAACTCCTTTGCGCGGAGGCCATAGCGCACGCCGTCATAGCGGGCGAGGTTCGAGGAGGCCTCAGCCGGAGCGACGATGTAATAGACGGGCAGCGCATATTTGGTCAGCGGCAGCGAGATGTCGACGATCTCCGCGCCGGCGTCTCTCATCCATTGGACGCCGTCCGCCCACAGACGATCAATTTCCGCCGGCATGCCGTCGATGCGGTATTCCTTCGGCACGCCGACCTTGAGCCCTTTCACCGACTGGCCAAGAACGGCCTCATAGTCCGGGACGGGGCGATCGACCGAGGTTGAGTCCTTCGGATCGTGGCCGGCCATCGATTTGAGCATGATCGCCGCATCGCGCACATCGCGCGCGATCGGCCCCGCCTGGTCGAGCGAGGACGCGAAAGCGACGATCCCCCAGCGAGAACAGCGCCCATAGGTCGGCTTCACGCCGACTGTCGCGGTCAGGGAGGCCGGCTGGCGGATGGAGCCGCCGGTGTCGGTGGCGGTCGCGGCGGCGCAAAGATGCGCGGCGACGGAGGCGGAGGAGCCGCCCGACGAACCGCCGGGCGTCAGCTTGGCGTTGCCGCCCTTCGCGCGCCACGGATTGACGACAGGGCCGTAGTAACTCGTCTCGTTCGACGAGCCCATCGCGAATTCGTCCATGTTGAGCTTGCCGAGCATGACAGCGCCGTCGCGCCAGAGCTGCGCGGAGACGGTCGATTCATATTGCGGCTTGAAGCCGTCGAGAATGTGCGAGCCCGCGGTCGTCAAGACGCCTTCGGTGCAGAAGAGATCCTTGATTCCGAGCGGCACGCCCTCGATCGGCCCGCCCTCGCCTCTCGCGAGCTTCGCGTCGGAGGCCTTCGCCATGGCGCGCGCCTTCTCCGGCGTCACGGTGATGAAGGCGTTGAGGTCCTTCGCCTTCTCGATATTTGAAAGATAGGCGTCCGTCGCTTCGAGCGAGGAAACCTTCTTCGCCTTGAGGGCGTCGCGCAATTCGGCGAGCGTGAGAGAGGTGGGATTGGTCATGATTACTCCACCACCTTCGGCACGACGAAGAAGTGATCTTCCGTCTTTGGCGCGTTCGCGACGACCTTCTCCGGCTGGCCGCCGCCGGTCGGACCGTCGGTGACAACGTCGTCGCGCATTTTCAGTTTCATCTCGACGGTCGAGGTCATGGGCTCGACGCCGGTCACATCGACCTCATTGAGTTGCTCGATCCATTTGAGGATGCCGTTGATCTCGCCCGCGAGCGGCTCCAGCCGGTCCTCGTCGACGGCGAGCCGCGCGAGCTTGGCGACCTTGGCGACGGTTTTCGTATCAACGGCCATGAGTTAGCACCTGCGAAAGAAGGGGAGCCCTATCAATGCCGGCAGGTCGCTTCAAGGAGGCGGCTTTTCCAATGTCGCTGTAAAGTCTTGCCCCAGTTCGCCGGCCTCCCCGTTCGCGATGTCTTACCTCCCCCTTGCGGGGAGGTCGAAATTCGCAAAGCGAATTTCGGGTGGGGGTCGGACGTGTCCACGCAGCGCGGCACTCAAAGTAACGAGCGCACCCCCCACCCAAAACCGCCATGCGGTTTTGGCCTCCCCGCAAGGGGGACGCGAAGGGCGGCGGGTTCGGTTGTTCGCTAGCGGGAATTGTACCCCCCCCTCCTTGCGCCCTATAGGCTGCCCGCATGGCGGATTCGTTTGAAGAAGCGGCGCTCGCGTTCGGCGCGGCGGGGTCGCTCCTCGGCCTTGATCTCGGGGAGAAGACGATCGGGGTCGCTTCCTGCGATCCGGCGCGGCGGGTGGCGACGCCGGTCGAGACGATCCGCCGGACAAAATTCACCGCCGACGCGGAGCGACTGAAAATCCTCGCCGCCGAACGTGGGGTGGTCGGCTTCGTCCTCGGATTTCCCCGCAATATGGACGGGAGCGAGGGCCCCCGCGCGCAGTCGACCCGCGCCTTTGCGCGCAGCCTGACCAAGGCGCTCGCCTTGCCCGTCGCGCTGTGGGATGAGCGCCTGTCGACCGCTGCGATCGACCGCGACCTTATCGGGCTCGACACCAGCCGCGCAAAACGGGCTGCGAAAATTGACGAATCGGCTGCGGCGTTCATTCTGCAAGGAGCGATAGACCGGCTGAACCGGCGGCGCGCATGATCGGAAGGGGCGAACCATGTCGGCAGAAAACCTGAAACGCCTGATGTCGGTGTTGCTGGTGGCGACCGGCGTTCTTCATATTGTTGTTGCGGTCGGCGGCGCACCTGAGGCTTTGCGCATTCCGCTGGCGGCGTTCGGCGCGCTCTATGGCACTCTGGGCGTCCTTCTTCTTCGCGGCGGCCGGGCGATCGTGCTGGCGTCGATGGCGGCGTGTACGGCCGGCGTGACGCTGGGCGGCGCCAACTATCTCCAGAACGGCGGGCCGCCGACCCTCTTGGTGATGTTCCTGATCGACCTTGCGGTTCTGGTCTGCGGGGCGCTGTGGCTGTCGAAGGCCGGCAAGTGATTGCGGGCGCCCCTTGGCTGGCGATAGAAGCCGCGCCATGACGCTCCCCGCCCGACCGCTTCCGCCCGGCAACGGTTTTTCCGCCGCGAACCTCATCAATATCGACGATGTTTCCGACGCCGAGGTGCGCTGCATTCTCGATCTCGCGGAGCATTACGCCGGCTTCCTCCGCCGCGGCGAACGCCCCGACCAGCGCCTTGCCGGCAAGACGCAGATCAATCTTTTCTTTGAAGACTCGACGCGCACCAATCTCAGTTTCGAGCTCGCCGGGAAAAAACTTGGCGCGGATGTGCTGAACGTCCCCGTCGCCGCCTCCTCGGTGAACAAGGGCGAGGCGCTCATTGACACCGTGCAGACGCTCGCCGCGATGGGCGCCCATGTCGTCATCGCCCGGCACAAGGAGCCGCGCGTCCATTCCGAGCTTGCACGGCGCATCGCCTGCCCTGTCATCAACGCCGGCGACGGCGTGCGCGAGCACCCGACGCAGGCGATCCTCGACGTCGCGACGATCCGCTCGGCCTTCGGGCGCGTCGAAGGGCTGGTCGTTGCGATCTGCGGCGACATCAAACACAGCCGCGTGGCAGCGTCGGGCGCTGAACTTCTGCTGCGCATGGGCGCGGAAGTTCGCTTCGTCGGCCCTGCGCATCTGATTCCCAATGCGGCGCAGTTCCCGAAGGTCAGGCGCTTTGATTCCCTGAAGGAAGGCCTCGCCGACGCCGACATCGCGATGGCGCTGCGCATGCAGTTCGAGCGCATGGAGGCGGGCGGCCGGGCGGCCGCTCAAGGTTACTTTGAGCAATTCGGGCTGACGCACGAAACGCTGCGCTTCGCCAAGGCCGGCGCGAAAGTCATGCATCCGGGGCCGATGAATCGCGGCGTCGAAATCGACGGCGCGCTCGCGGACGATGAAAGCTGTTCGCTGATCCTGAAGCAGGTGTTCTACGGCGTCGCCGTGCGCATGGCGGTGCTTGACCTGCTGATTACGAGGGGGGCGGATCATTGACGATCCTCCTCGCGGCCGTCCTCGGCTATCTCCTCGGCTCGGTTCCGTTCGGCCTCGTCATCACGAAGGCGGCGGGACTCGGCGACATACGGTCGATCGGCTCGGGCAATATCGGCGCGACGAATGTGCTCCGTACCGGGCGGAAAGACCTTGCGCTCGCGACGCTCCTTCTCGACAGCGGCAAGGGCGCGATCGCCGTCCTCATCGCTTATGCGCTCAGTTGGCCCCCGGAAGTCGCTGGCGCGGCGGCGTTTCTCGGCCATTGCTTCCCGGTGTGGCTGAAGTTCCAGGGCGGCAAGGGCGTGGCGACCTTTCTCGGGACCCTCCTCGCTCTCTGGTTTCCGGCGGGCGCCTTCGCCTGCGCGATTTGGCTCGGCTGCGCGTTCCTGTTCAAATATTCCTCGCTCGCCGCGTTGATCGCGGCGGCAGCTTCGCCGCTGGTGCTCTTTGCGATGGGCAAGCCTTCCTTCGCAATCGCAGCGCTGTTCATGGCGGCGCTCATCTTCATCCGGCACAAGGCGAACATCGCGCGGCTCATCAAGGGCGAGGAGCCGAAGATCGGTAAAAAGAAGGCGGCGGAAGCGGCGGCGGAATGACAGGCCGCAACGGGGGAAGGGATGGCCGCACACTCTGACGCCGACCGCATTGACGCGCTGCGGCTCATTCGTACCGAGACGATCGGGCCTGTGACTTTCGCGCGGCTGATCGACCGCTTCGGGTCCCCGTCGCGTGCGCTCGAAGCCTTGCCGAGCCTTGCGCTCAAGGCCGGACGGCGCGGCGCGCTGAAGCCGGTCGCGCGCGATGAGGCGGAAGCGGAGCTCACGCGCGCGAGCGCCGCCGGCGCGCGGCTCATTCTCATTGGCGAGGATGACTACCCAAAGCCGCTCGCCGCCATTCCGGCCGCGCCGCCGGCGATTTATCTCCGCGGCCATGCGTCGCTCTTTGACAAGCCGGCGGTCGCCATCATCGGCGCGCGCAACTCCTCGAGCGTTGGGCGGCGGATGGCGCGGATGCTCGCCGAAGGGCTCGGCGCGGCGGGCGTCGTCGTCGTCTCCGGCCTTGCGCGCGGCATCGACGGCGCCGCGCATGAAGCGGCGTTGAAGACCGGCACGATCGCGGTCGTCGCCGGCGGCGCCGATGTCATCTATCCGCCCGAGCATGCCGACCTCATGGGCGCGATCGCAGAGCGCGGCGCGGTCATCTCAGAACAGCCGCCGGGCGCGGAGCCGACGGCGCGCGACTTTCCGCGCCGGAACCGGCTGATCTCGGGTCTCTCGCGCGGGGTCGTCGTCGTCGAGGCGGCGCAGCGGTCGGGAACGCTCATCACCGCGCGCTTTGCGCTCGAACAGGGGCGCGAGGTTTTCGCTGTTCCCGGTTCGCCGCTCGACCCCCGGTGCCAGGGAGCGAACAGGCTGATCCGCGACGGCGCGACGCTCGTCGAGACGGCGGACGACATCCTGACCGCCCTCGCCCAGCAGACGCGCGCGGCGCGCGAGCCGGCCCATGACCTCTTCTCATGGAACGCAGGCGGCGAGAGCGACCCCGCCGAAGTCGCCCGCATTCGGGGCGCCGTACGCGACCTCCTCAGCTTCACGCCCGCGCACCGTGACGACATCCTGCGTGAGGCGGAGGCGCCGCCGGCACTCGTCATCGATGCGCTGATCGAGCTTGTCCTCGCCGGCGAGGCGGAAGAACACTCGGGCGGGCGTTTCGCCCTGAAGGCCTGAGCGGCTCCTACCCCGCCGCCGCCTTTTCGGCCTCCTCGACGGTCTCTCGCAGGAGATACGCAAGCCTCACAAGGCCGCTCGACTGCGCAATCATTTCGAGCTGCTTCAGCAGATCGGCGATGTATTCCGCCGTCTCGGCCTCGGTGGCGAGGCGCTGGTCTTTCTTGGGCGCTTCGCGGACGGCGCCGGTTTGATGCGACATCGGGAACCCCGCTAGCTGAGCGGCGCGGCGCCGCTTCATCGATTGCCTGACGTACAACCTTTAATGTCAACAGACACTAAATGTCTACTACTGGTTGTATGCAACCGGCCTCGTGGTTGACTTTTTTACCGTGCCCGACGCAGGGTCCGCGCCCATTCGGCAGGGGGCCGACAGCGGCGATCGTCGCCGACCCGCCCTTTGAGCAGCCTTTGAGGAGCCGCCGCGACGCATGCAGGTCGTGATCGTTGAATCGCCCTCCAAGGCCAAGACCATCAACAAATATCTGGGGTCCGGCTTCAAGGTGCTGGCCTCTTACGGGCACATCCGCGACCTGCCGTCGAAGGACGGCTCGGTCGACCCGGACAAAGACTTCGACATGATCTGGGAGCTTGATGCGGGCTCCAAGAAGCGCGTTTCCGAGATCGCCGAGGCGGTCAAGGAGGCCGACCGGCTGATTCTCGCGACCGACCCAGACCGCGAGGGCGAGGCGATCTCCTGGCACCTCCTTGAGGTTCTCAATCAGAAGAAGGCGCTGAAGAAGGGCCTCAAGATCGACCGCGTCGCCTTTAACGCCATCACGAAGTCCGCTGTCGCCGAGGCGATCGCCCATCCGCGGCAGGTCGATCAGGATCTCGTCGACGCTTATCTCGCCCGGCGCGCGCTCGATTACCTCGTCGGCTTCACGCTCTCGCCGGTGTTGTGGCGCAAGCTTCCCGGCGCGCGCTCGGCGGGGCGCGTGCAGTCGGTGGCGCTGCGCCTTATCTGCGAGCGCGAGCTGGAGATCGAGAAATTCACCGCCGAGGAATACTGGACGATCGCCGCGCAGGCGACGTCCGAGGGCTCGGCGCCGTTCGAGGCGCGGCTCGTCACCCTGAACGGCGAGAAGCTGAAGAAATTCTCGCTCGCCAATGAGGCGGACGCTGAAGCCGCCAAACGCGCCGTTGAGGCCGCGCGCTTTGCGGTCGAGGCGGTCGAAGCGAAACCCGCCAAGCGCAATCCGCCCCCGCCCTTCACCACCTCGACGCTGCAACAGGAAGCCGCGCGCAAGCTCGGCTTCAACGCGCAGCGCACGATGCGCCTTGCGCAGCAGCTTTATGAGGGCATCGACATCGGCGGCGAGACGACCGGCCTCATCACCTATATGCGGACGGACGGCGTCGACATGGCGGGCGAAGCGGTCGCCGATGCGCGCCGGACGATCGACAAGGAATTCGGCGCGCTTTACCGGCCCGAAGCGCCGCGCGTTTACAAGACCAAGGCGAAGAACGCGCAGGAAGCCCATGAGTGCATCCGGCCGACCTCCTTTGCGCGCCTTCCGGGCAAAATCCGCGGGCTCGATAACGACCAGGCGCGCCTTTACGAGCTGATCTGGAAACGCGCGACGGCGAGCCAGATGGCGTCCGCCGATCTTGAGCAGACGACGATCGATCTGCTGTCCGCTGACAAGAAGACCGGCCTCCGCGCCACCGGCTCCGTCATTCTCTTCGACGGCTTCCTGAAGCTTTACGAAGAAGGTCGCGACGAGCCCGAGGGCGAGGACGGCGCCGGCGTCCTCCCGAAGGTGCGCGTCGGCGCGCCGGCGAATGTCAACGACGTCAAGGCGGACCAGCATTTCACGCAGCCCCCGCCGCGCTATTCCGAAGCCTCGCTCGTCAAGCGGCTTGAAGAACTCGGCATCGGCCGGCCGTCGACCTACGCGTCCATTCTCGGGGTCCTGCGCGATCGCGGCTATGTGACGATGGAGAAGAACCGGTTCATCCCGGATTCGAAAGGCCGGCTCGTCACCGCCTTCCTCGAAAACTTCTTCAAGCGCTATGTCGAATATGATTTCACCGCCGATCTTGAAGGCTCGCTCGACGGCATTTCGAACGGTGAGATCGACTGGAAGGAATTCCTGCGCGCGTTCTGGCGCGATTTCTCGGCGACCGTCGACGGCGTCGGAGAGCTCAGGATCACCAATGTTCTTGACGCGCTGACCGACGCGCTCGCGCCGAATATTTTCCCGGCGCGCGCCGACGGGTCCGATCCGCGCGTCTGCCCGAATTGCGGCGCGGGGCGGCTGTCGTTGAAGACCGGCAAGTTCGGCGCCTTCATCGGCTGCTCGAATTATCCGGACTGCAATTACACGCGCCAGCTTTCCGCCGCCGAAGGCGACGCCGACCAGGGCGACAAGGTGCTCGGCGTCGATCCGGACTCGGATCGGCAAGTCTTTTTGCGCGTCGGCCGGTTCGGGCCTTATGTGCAGCTCGGCGAGCAAGAAAAGGGCTCCGAAGAAAAGCCCAAGCGCGCGGGCCTGCCGAAAAACTGGAAGGTCGAAGACATCACGCTTGAAAAGGCGCTGATGCTCTTGTCGCTGCCGCGCAAGGTCGGGCTGCACCCGGAAGACGGTCAGATGATCGAAGCGGGCCTCGGCCGCTTCGGGCCTTACGTCCGCTGCGACAAGACATGGGCGAACCTGCCCACGATCGAGGACGTGTTCGAGGTCGGCCTCAATCGCGCGGTCGCCCTCATCGCGGAAAAGCGCGCAAACCCGCGCGCCGGCCGTGGGCAAGGACCGAAACCCCTGAAGGAACTCGGGAACCATCCTTCGACCGGCGAAGCTGTGGCGGTGATGGACGGGCGCTACGGCCCCTATGTCAAAAGCGGCAAGGTCAACGCGAACATCCCGAAAGGAAAATCGCCGGGCGACGTCACGCTCGAAGAAGCGCTCGCTCTCCTCGCGGAACGAGAAGCCAAGGGCGGCGGCAAACCGGCGCGCAAGAAAGCCGCGCCGAAGAAGGAAAAAGCCGCGGCGGCGAAGCCCGCCAAGAAATCGGCGGCGAAGAAGCCCGCCGCGAAAAAGGCTGCCGCAAAGAAACCCGCGAAGAAAAAAGCGGCCGGCTGACGCCGCGACCGGGCTCGTGCTCATTCTTCTTGCTCAAGCAGTTCCGCGGCCGCGCGCTCATCGCCCGGCCTTGGTTCCTTGAGGCGCAGACGCCGCATCAACGCGAGCGCGCGCTCGCCCTGCCCCAACTGACCCTCAGCGAGCAGATCGACGCTCTTGGCGAGAAGTCCCAGCAGCCTTTCGTCGCTCGCCTTCGCATGCGCCGCTTCATATTCGGCCCAGCTCCGTGCGCTGACGAGGACTGCGCGCCGCCGGCCGTTCTTCGTGATCTCGACGGGGCCGCTGTCGGCGTCTTCGAGAAGGGCGCCGAATCTCTTCGCGGCGTCGCGCGCGCTGTAGGATTTCACGCCGACCTCCTGCGATGCGCGCCGCTGCTGCAACCTGAGGTTCGCGGCGCGCCGGAAATTGTGCGGAAAGTGCGGACTTGCCGGACGATCCGGCGCACCCTGTCGAGGATGAAGCCGCCCACTTCGCGGCTTCCCGCGTTTTTTTCCGTACTTTCCGTACTCGCCCTATTGGGGAAACGCCGGTCGCCGTCGGCGCGCGTCACGCCCGCGCGACCGAACGCGGCCTCCTGCGCCGTGTCGGATTTTCGTCCCATGCCAGATCGCCTTTCTGAATTGCCGCACGATCAGTGTAAGGGCTCCGCGAGGGGGTGGGATAAGTAGGGGGATAAGGTGGGGGATAACCCGGAGGATAAAGAGGGGGATAACTGAGAGAACAAACCGTAATTCGACTCTTATTTCGTATAAGGATCAATGAGTTCGTTGGTTAACGAAAAATACTTATTTTCGGGGGCTTAAAGGCCGGAGAATCCGACAACCGGCGCGCGAACCGCCCCACAATTTCCGCACGCTGCGGGAGTCTTTTTTCCGGCGTCCCGCGCCCTGCGAAAAATCGAACCGCCCGGCGGGGTCGGCCGGGCGGTTCTTTTGCCGTTCGGAGGGTGTGGAACGGCGGGGGATTTATTCGAGCATCAGGCGAATTGCTGATGACCGCCGATGAGGCCCTTTCGCCTCGCGTCCTTCATCTTCCAGCCGAGCGCCGCAAAGCCGAGAAGCATCAGCGCCCAGGCCTTCGGTTCCGGCGCGTTGGAGACGCCGGAGACGCCGTCGAGCAGCGCGCCGGAACTGTTGAAGTTGAAGACGTTCCGCAGCCGCAGGAGCGAACAGCCCGTCGACGACACCGAAGAACAGAGCGCCGAGAGATCCGCCGTCTGGACGCCGCTGCCGTCGCCGAGCACGAATTCGCCGGAGAAGGTCGCGACGCCGCCGATCACCTCGCCGATCGACACGGCGATGATGTTGAAGGCGGGGCTTGTCGCCTGCGGCAGGAAGGTCGCCGAAATTCCGGCGCCGGTAAGCGGCAGGTTGTATTGCAGCACAAGCTCGCCGCCTGCGCCGATCGTCGCCGCATTGCCGTTCGTCGCGAAGAGCGCGTTGTTCGCGTTCGTCACATTCGACTGGCTGAACACCGACGCAGGAAAGACTGTTACAGCCGCGCGCGCCGGGAACGCAGCCAGCATCGCCACAAGCGCGACGATTGCTATACGGGTAGCCATCAGCATGGCCCTTTCTCCTTGGACGTGACAACGCCACGCCCCCCTCATTCAGCGGGGCCGAGATTATTTAGCAGTCTTTAAAGGGAGCTTTCGCGTTCCTTAACAATTGAAGGAATCGCAAGATTTCTTACGCGATGGTTAAGCCGCGTTCGCCGCGCCGCGCGCGCTTCAGGCGCAAGGCGAGGCCGCCGAAACCGATAAGCATCAGCGCCCACGCCGCAGGTTCCGGCGCCGCGCCGACGCCCGAGACGCCGTCGAGGCGAAAGGCGCCGCGCCCGAAGCCGGCGGCCGTGCGCACCCGGACGAGCGAACAGCCCGCTGAGGAAATCAGCGCGCATTGCGTTGAAAGATCGAAGGTGAAAACGCCGGCGCCGCCGGTGAAGCTCGTCTCCGCCGAGAAGACGGCGACGCCGCCGACAAGCTCCCCGATCGACACGAAAACGAGCGGCGTTCCCGGCGCGCCGCCGATCCCTGTGAGCTGGAGGCTTTCGCCTGAAAGCGCGTCGGTAAACGAATAGACCGCCTCGCCCGCCTGCCCGATCGTGAGGCCGAAAATGGAGAACGAATTGCCGATCCGCGCAAAGGCCCCGTCCGCCGCGCCGAAGCCGTTGGCGAGATTCGCGACAGAGCCGCCCTGCGAGTAGACGCCGCTTGCATAAACCGTCGTCGCCGCCGCCGCGGGCGCCGCCGAAGCGAAGACCAAAGCCAGCGAGAGCGTAAAATGACGCAACAAGGGACGCTCCGTCAGGGTCCGATTAAGATTTGCAGCGAGATTTCCTAAATCTTCGGCAAAATACTCGGTAAATTCGCCTCAATTTGAAGCGTTGATGGCGCAAGCGTGAACGCCGGACGCTGGACCGCGGCCGGCCGCCGGTCGTATGGCCGGGGGCGTCGATTAGGAGGGTTTTCCCTTGATACGCATTCTCGCCTCTCTCGCCGCGGCCCTGTCGGTCGCCTCAGCCGAAACCCGGCCGCAACCTGTCGACGCCGCAACGAGCGAGGCGACCGCCGTTTTCGCCGGCGGCTGCTTCTGGTGCGTCGAGTCGGATTTCGACAAGCTGCCCGGCGTCATCGACGTCGTTTCCGGCTATTCGGGCGGCCTCAAGGAAAATCCCACTTACGAAGATCATGAAGGCCATTTCGAGGCGGTCGAGGTGACATACGATCCCGCGGCTGTCAGCTATCGTCAGCTGGCGGACTATCTCCTTCGCCATGTCGACCCGCTCGACGCCGGCGGTCAGTTTTGCGACCGCGGCCCCGCCTATCGCACGGCGATTTTTGCGGCGAACGCCGACGAATTCGCGGCGGCGCGCGCCGCGGTCGCCGAAGCGGAGAAGGTCCTTGGCCAGAGGATCGCAACCCCCGTCCTCGATCGCGGCGCCTTCTGGAAGGCGGAGGATTATCACCAGGATTACGCGAAGAAGAACCCGATCCGGTACAAGTACTACCGCACCGCCTGCGGCCGCGACGCGCGGGTGAAGAAAGTTTGGGGCGGCAAGCAATAAATCCGGGGCCGGCGATTCCGGGTCCGCTGGCGCGGACGCCCGAATCGTGAGCCCTACCGCTAACCGATATTGACTCCTGCGCCGCGCCAGCCGAGGAATAATTCCATGCCGAAACCAAGAGCCTTCGCCATCGACCGGGTTTACGTCGCCCTTTCCGACCCGACCCGCCGCGCCGTCCTGACGAAGCTTCTCGACGGTCCCGCGACCTGCAGCGACCTTGGGCGCCCTTATGAAATGGCGCTCCCCTCCTTCATGCAGCACATCGACATGCTGGAGGAGGCGGGCCTCATTTCTTCCTACAAGACGGGGCGCGTGCGAATCTGCAAGCTGACGACCGCCGCCATGAAGCCGGCGGAAGAGTGGATCAAGAAGATCCGCGCGGCGTCCGCACGCAAGGGCAAGAAGAAAAAGAAGGCCTAGGGCTGGTCTTTCGTTCCGCTCGCGCCTGCGAAGGCGGGGAGCGAGCGCATTTTGCAGGCAATTTGAGTAATGCTTCCTCCGGCCCATTCCCGCGCAAGCGGGAATCCACGGGTTCAGAGTGCGGCCCCGTCGGCTCTGTTCGCCCGCCTGCGCGAGGATGAGCGCGTCGAGCTTTCGCCTAGACCAAGCTGCGCGATTTTGGAATCGCCCAGCTTGGTCTAGTTTATTGTTTGTCGCGGCGTTTCCGCGCAAAACCGCGTACACTTTTGCGCGCGCCGCTCTAGGCTCGCCGCTTCGCGGGCTGCTGCTGGCTGATGCAGTGGAACGATCCGCCCCCTGACAAGAGGTGGGTTGAATCGATCGCGTAGAAATGCGGGCGATCGACATGGCGCTCCAGAATTTCGAGGCATTCGAGCGCCGTTTCGTCCTCGCCGGTGAGGCCGCCGTAGGACGGCATCACCAGCGAATGATTGGCGATATAGAAATTCATGTGGCTCGCGGGGACGATGTCGCCGTCATCCTCCGCACGGCCGGGCGAGGGCAGCTCGATCACTTCAAGCGCGCGCCCGCTCGCATCCTTCGAGGCTTCGAGCGTCTTGCGGATCGCGGCGAAAATCGCCGCATTCGGATCGTCCTTGCCGGACGGACGCATGCACGCGACCTTCCCCGGCGCGATGAACCGCGCGAGATTGTCGACATGGCCGTCAGTGTGATCGCCGATCATCCCTTCGTCGAGCCAGATGACGCGTTCGGCGCCCAGCGCCTCGCGCAGCACGCCTTCGACGTCCTTGTCGCTGAGGCCCGGATTGCGGTTCTTGTTGAGAAGACATTGGCGCGTCGTGATGACGGTCCCCTCCCCGTCGATCTCAACGGCCCCGCCCTCGGCGACAAGCGCATCGAAGCGGCGCAGCCGCGCCCCGGCTTTTTCCGCAACGATGTCGGCGATGCGGTCATCTTCGGGGAGTTCATATTTCCCGCCCCAGCCGTTGAAGCGGAACGCGCTCGCGGAAAGGCCTATCGCGCCGTCGTCGACGAAAATCGGACCGGTATCGCGCAGCCAGACATCGCCGATCGGCGCTTCATGGAGACGCACGAGCGAAGGGTCCGGCAGCCCGAGGCGCATCGCTTCCGCCGCGACGCGCGCCTCCTCGCCCCGCACCAGAAGCTCGACGCGCTCCCCGCGCATCCGCTCGCCCTTTTCGTCATTGGGGTCTGGGAAGAGGATCGCGCCGATCAGCTCTGCGACTTCACCCTGCGCCGGTCCGAGGTTTTCCTCCCAGAGGTCGGCGGCGGACGGCCAGCCGATCCATACCGCCTCATGCGGCGTCCATTCGGCGGGCTGGCGGCGGAGCGATTTCATGGGCGGTCCTGTCGCAGTCGGCGGACTGCGCGCCCGCGTTGAGGTGGAAAACTCGCGCCGCTATATAGGCGGATGCGGTAGGAACCGCGAGAGACGATCTTCGGGGCGGGGTGAAAGTCCCCACCGGCGGTGATTGGAGCGAAGGCTCCATAAGCCCGCGAGCCGAGCGAGGCGCATGTCCTCGCAGAGCAGGATCTGGTGCGACTCCAGAGCCGACGGTCAAAGTCCGGATGGGAGAAGATCGCAAGAGGCGACGCGCTGACGCGCGGACCATGCCCCTTGCGCCCGATTCGGGCGGCATCGGCGCGTGGCCGCAGATGCGCGCGACGACTCTTTGCGCCCCGGAATCTGTCTGGTGACGGAACGGAGGCGCGTGATGAGTTTCAGAGCCATTCTCTTGTTATCGGCGGCGATTGGCCCCGCGCTCGCAGAGGAGCCCATCGACGAAATCGTCGTCGTCGCGGACCCTTTGGAGTTTGTCGCGCTCGAAGGGTCGCGCACCGTCTACGGCCTCGACCTTGATTACGCCGACATCCCGCGCGCGATTTCGGCGATCGGCGATGAGGCGATCGAGCGGTTCAACATCGACAGCGTCGACGACCTTGCGACAATCGCGCCCGGCACTTTCACCGGCAGCTTCTTCGGCGTGCCCGGAAGCGTGACGATCCGCGGCAATCGCGCGGACAGCTACTTCCGCGGCTTCAAGCGCGCCGAAAACCCTGGCACGTTTCCAACGCCGATCGGCGCGAGCGAACGCATTGAGGTCGTGCGCGGGACGACGCCGGCCCTGTACGGGGCCGGCCGCGTCGGCGGCTTCGTCAATGTGACGCCGCTGACCGCGCTGACGCAGCGGCGCATCGGCGCGGAAGGAAGCCTTGTCGAAGTCGGAGCGACGCTCGGCTCGTGGGGCAAGCGCATCGCGCAGGGTTCGGCGGGCGCGTCCTTCGATCTCGGCGGGCGAAAGGCTGGGCTTTACGGGTATATCGAATACGAAAACTCCGACAGCTTCTACCGCGGCGTTGAGCCTGAGCGCTTTCTCTTTCAGGGCGCCGCGACACTGAGCGACGATCGCTGGTCGCTCGAAGTCGGCGGCGCGTTCTACTCCTCGGACGGATACAAGCAGACGATCGGCTGGAACCGCGTCACGCAGGACCTCATCGACAATGGCGCTTACATCACCGGGCGCGACACCGATCTTTCCGACCTCAATGGCGACGGGCGCCTGACGCCCGATGAAGTCGACGCCGCCGTCGGCTCGTTCTTCGGCACGTCAAACATCCGCCAGTTCATCGATTTCGGCGTCTTCCCCTCCCCCGCCTTCGCGCTCGACGACGGCGTCGGGACGGCCCAGCTCAGCCGCCGCACCGTCTTCATCTCCGACCGCGACATCGCCGATGCGACGACGGGTACGGCCTATGCCGACTTCACGCTCGACGCGGGGCCGGGCGAACTTCGGCTGCAAGCCTTCTTCGACTCGCTAGGCGGCCGGCTTCACCAGAGCTACGGCTTTGCGGCGGAATACGTCGCCGACATCATCGAACTGCGCGCCAGCTATGAATTTCCCTGGACGTTCGGGCCTTTGTCGTTCGACAGCGTCGTCGGAACATCATGGCGCCGCTATGCCAATGAAACGCGCCAGACTTTCCTCTCGGGATATCTCGCTGTCGACCGCCGCGACCTGACGCTGGGGCCGACCGGCGGCGACATCTTCGACGATCCGTTCACGGAAGAACCGAACGGCGTCCCCTGGGACACCGATCTTTCCTCGCTGACGACCGACCTCGCCCTCTTCGCCGTGATGAATGCGAAACTGA
>CAZOEB010000079.1:0-15479 GCA_964578685.1 uncultured Caulobacterales bacterium | reverse complement strand
TTGCGCTGCGAAAACCCACCATGCCCGAAACCGGCGGGAGACGGAACCCGAGGCGTGGAGGCGGGATGGAAATTAGGCGCGGAACTCTAGCGCGATCACGCAGCCTCGCGCCCGCCCGGCGCTTCCTCGCCGTTCGGCAGCGCAGGTTTCGGCAGATGCAGCGTCGCGATCAGCGAGCGGATTTCGAGGCGTGCGGTGACGTGGCTCATGGTGGAGAGGCGCAAGGGCGCGTCTTCGCCGCCGAGGTCCAGAAGCGTCAGGCCCATCGGGAAAAGTTCGCGGTAGATGACGCGGTCTCCGAAGCCGCGCGCTAGGCGAAAGCCGATGCGGGTCGAGAGGTCTTCGAGCTTCTCGCCCATCGCGCGCTTGTTGTTGGCGCGCGTCGCCGAGAGGCGGTTGCGCATGACGACCCAGTCGATGCCGCCCGGCACGCCGGACATCGCGCGGCGCTTCCTCGCATTCCAAACCATCTCGCTGTAGAGGCTCGGGCCCACGACGGCGCCGGTTTCGGGATCGAGCCGGGCGAGCAGGTCGAAATCGACGAAGCTGTCATTCAAAGGCGTGATGATGGTGTCCGCGTGCGCATGCGCGAGGCGCGAGAGATGCGTGTCCGCGCCCGGGCAGTCGATGACGACGAACTGACAGTCGGCGAGCGTTTGCAGCGTGCCGGTGAATTGCTCCGTCTCCTGACGGCGCGCTTCCTCTCGGCTGTCGAGCGTGGAGGGTTCGATCCGCGGCGTCAGCGGAAACACGATCGAGGATTTCTTCGCGTCGGCGAAGATGCGGCGGTTTTCGATGTAGCGGGAAAAGCTGCGCTGGCGCATGTCGAGATCGATGGCCGCGACGCGGTAGCCCGCCTTCAAGAGGGCGACCGTGACATGCATGGCGGCGGTCGACTTGCCGGATCCGCCCTTTTCATTGCCGAGTACGATGACGTGCGTCACGCGAAGGTTCCTTCGGGCTCTCCCAAGGCGGCGCTCGCGCCCCCTCGCCCAGTTAACGCCGTGATTTCCAGCCCCGCCGCAACCGGAACGCGACCCCTCGGGCCGTCTTTTTGCAGAGGGACGCCCAGCGGCGGGAACTCTCGCCCGATTCTGGACGGGGACCATGAGGTTAACCATGCGGCCGGCCCATAGTCTCGTCGGCGCCCTCGCGGCTATGGCGGGGTTCGCCGGACTTGCGCACGCCGAAATCCTCGTTGCGCCGCTGCGACAGGTCATCACCGCCAAGGAGCCTGTGGCGCGTTTCCGGATATCCAACCCCTCGGCCCGGATCCTGGAGGCGCGCGTCGACTGGATCGATCTTGTGGCGACCCCGGAAGGCTATGCGCCCGCGGGCGCGGCCGAGCGCGCGAAGCGCAGCGCCGCCCCCTATCTTGTCGTTTCGCCGGCGCGTCTGCGGCTTGAGCCCGGCGGACACGCGGAAGTTGTTGTGCGCCTCAAGAAAGGCGTTTTGATCCCGGCGGGCGAGCGGCGGTCGCACCTCCTCGTCGAAACCACGCCTGCGCGGACGCCGCTGCGCAGGGCGAGCACGGGGCTGGAGGTCGATGTCGGCCTTGGCGTGTCGACGCCGGTGATCCTGCGCGGCGGTTATTCCGCGCCGGCGCTGACGTTCGAACACTCGCGGCTCGTCCGCGACGCGGACGGTCTTCTTGGCTTTGAGACGACGCTGAGGGGCGAGGGAAAATACTCCGCCTACGGCCGGATCGAGGCGCTGCTGGAGAGTGACGGACGCGCAACGATCCTCGCCTCAGCCGCAAACGTCGCGGTCTATCCCGACAGCGGCGCGCGCAAACTGACTTTGCCGCTGGCGCTTGAAGCGCTCCCCGCCGGACGAATGACCGTCACCTATTTCAGCGCGGGCGCAGGACGGGAAGAGCCGCTCGCCTCGAAGACGTTCGAAGTCGCGCCGCCGGCCCCGCCGCCGATCGCAGAAAAGAAAATCAGTTCGCCCCGTTGACGTCGAGCATCGACAGGCGTTCGCCGCCGAAATTGGCGACACGGCAGAAGACGCCCTTCGCCGCAAGCGTTTCGCACAAGGCCGTCGCTTTCTCGCGCGATGAAAATCCGCCGCCGACGAGGCGGAGATAGGCGCCCTTGCCGTCAATCGACACGCGCTCGATGCGCGGTTCAAGAAGGCCGAGTTCGTCCGGGTTGTCGCGCTGCAGTTTCGCCCAGCCGGCGCTCGCTTCTTCGACACGCCGATAGGAAGCGAGATGGACGCCCCAAAGGACGCTCGTCATCTTGATTTCGGGATTGGACGCTTCATTTTCGAAACTCGCATCCGATGAAGCAAGGCGCGGCTGAACAAGGCGCGGCTGCGCATCGACAGGCACTGGGGCTGCGGGAAGCGAGTTACGCGCGTTCGGCGCCGCGACGACCGGCGCCGCCGGCGCCGTGGAGCCCGTCTTCTCGACGACAGTTCCCGCATCCGCGATCTTGTCATCGGTCAATTGCGGCGCAGGCGGCAGGCTCGGCTGATCGGCGGCGGCGACGCGTTGGGCCTTTTTCGCGGCGTCCGCCAGGGCGAGTTCCAGCCGGTCATTCTCGGCCTTAAGGGCGTCAACCTGAGATTGCAGGCGCGCGCGCTCGGCCTTGACGGAATCAAGCTCAACAGCCTGCGCCTCGACAAGGTCCGCCTTGGCCGACCCGAAAACGGTCGCGCAAGATTGCGCCAAAAGGATGAGGGAGAGCGCCCCTGCCTTTTTCGCAGCCGCCATCGGCCTCGCCTTGAAAGCGCCGAACGCTTGACGCATTAGCTGCTCCGACCTACCGCCCGCCTATCGCCCCCTCAGGACCTATAGCATGCCCGCTGCCGCCGTCGATTCGCAAATGGGGGTCGCCAGGACAATTAAGGCGCTCCGGGCCCGGGTGGATGGGTGGCGGTCCGCGGGGCTGACCGTAGGGCTGGTTCCCACCATGGGGGCGCTGCACGAAGGGCATCTTTCGCTGGTCCGGCGTTCCCATGGCCTCGCCCAGCGGACCATCGCCTCGATCTTCGTCAATCCGGCCCAGTTCGCCCCGACCGAAGATTTCGGCGCCTATCCGCGGCAGGAGGCCGTCGATCTCGAACTGCTCCAAAGAGCCGGATGTCATCTCGCCTTCCTGCCGTCGGCGGAGGAGATGTATCCGGAAGGCTTCCAGACTTCCGTCGCCGTCGGCGCCGTTGCGCAGGGCCTTTGCGGCGCTTCGCGCCCGCATTTCTTCGGCGGCGTCGCGACTGTCGTCGCCAAGCTTCTCAATCAGGCGCGGCCCGACGTCGCCGTCTTCGGAGAGAAGGATTACCAGCAGCTCCTCGTCATTCGCCGCATGGTGAAAGACCTCAACATGAACGTCGACATCATCGGCGCGCCGATCCTGCGGGAAGCGGACGGACTCGCAATGTCGTCGCGCAACGCCTACCTCACCCCCGAAGGCCGCGCAGTCGCCGGCAAACTGAACGGCGTCATCAGCGACATGGCGGGCAAGCTCTCGAACGGCGCGGCGGTCGATACGACGATCGCGGAGGGCCGGCGGGCGATCGACTGCGCGGGCTTCGACCGTCTCGACTATCTCGAAGTGCGCTCGGCGGACCTGCTCGAACCGATGGGACCGGGGCCGGTGACGAAGGCCGCGCGCGTGTTCGTTGCGGCGATCGTCGGCAAGACGCGGCTGATCGACAACTGGCCGGTCGAGCCCGCCCTCTAATCCGATCCCGCTGAAGCGACGCCCTCATAGAGCCAGCGCCACTCGGGGAAATCCCGTCCCACCAGCCGCGACAGGGCCTCGGTCTCCCGCATGATCCGTGGACGGATGAGTGCGAGCCCGGCTTCGAGCTCATCCTCCGGAATGACCCGCGGCGCGGGCCTTGCGAGCGCCGCCTTGGCTTGCCTGCGCAGGGCCTTCGGCATCACGGCTTTCGCCGCCGCCCAGACCGGCGTTCCCTTGAATTTCGAGAACGGCCCCGAAACGCGGGACACGGTCTCGCGGCCGCGGTTCTTGTGCACCAGCGCGGGCGGCGCCTCGCCTGAGCTCTCAAGGCCCAGGAACCGCAGAATATGCTCCATCGCCGTGCGCGGATCGGCCGTCAGCGACTCCATCGTCAGCACATGCACCCTGTCGCGCCCGAAGGCGTCGATATAGGGCGCGATCTGCATCGCGTAATTGCCGACATCGGCGATCTCACGCGAGGCTTTCATCGCTTCGGGGAATGAGCGCCCTTCTGCGGAAAACTCCACCTCCCACCAATAATGGCTGACGGCGCGTGCGAAGGGATCGCGCATGATGAAGAGGATGCGCGCGTCCGGCGAAAATTCGCGAATCTTCGCGGCGACGGGACCGAGGCGCGGCGCTTTCGTATAGTCGGTCGAAGACTCCCCCACGTAGCGTTCGCCCGTCGCTTCGGCGAAATGCTCAAGATACCAGGCGAGGCTCTTGCCGCTGTTGGTGCCTGTGAACCATGCAGGCTCCTTGAGTTTCCGGCTCATGAAAATGTCAGGATGGGCGTCGAGCATGTTGTGAAGGCTCGTCGTGCCGCACTTCATCGATCCGACCAGAAACAGGTTGGGGCGTCTTGCTGCGTCTGTCATGGCGTCGTTTCCGGAAAGGTGCGGTCGAGAAAATCCTTGAACCAGGCGATTGTCGCCTGTTCGCTGCAATGCTCGGCGGCGAACGCCTGCGCGCGCGCGGCGATGCGATCTCTGAGCGCGGCGTCGCCGAGAACGCGTTCGACAGCGGTTTTCATGGCGGCGGCGTCGCGCGGCGGAACGACGACCGCGGTCTGATTGTCGATCGCGTAGTCGGCAAGACCGGCCGAGCGCGTCACGATCTGCGCCTTGCCGAGGCGCATCGCGCCGACAAAGGTCACCATGCCGTTCGGCGCAAGATCATCGCGCAGCGGCACGACAGCCGCCTCCGCATGCGCGACGAGCGACCACGCCTCTTTCCACGGCAAGTTCACGAAATGGCGCAGATTTGGAGGGACCGGAACGCCGTCGAGGCTCCAAGGCCGCGTGATGGCGACGAAAGTGAGGTGGGGCGAAAGCCGCGCCGCCTCGGCGAAGGTCGCATAGTCGCGCGCTTCCCCGCCGAGCGCTGCGACATAAGGTTCGGCGATGACGCGCGGCCCCGGTTCTTCAAACGGAGGATTGGCGCCCCACAAAACAAGCTCCATGCGGTCCGCCGGAATATCGAAGTGGCGCGCATAGAGCGTGCGTTCAAGCGTCGAGAACACCGCGAAGCGGTCGATGCGCGCGAAGGACCGGCGCATCCGCGCCTGTTGCGCGCCGACAGGGATGTCGGTGAAGTTGAATGCGAAGGCGAGGCGTTTCGCCCCGCCGGCGTCATCGCCGACAAGGTCCGACATCCAGGCGGCGACATAGGGAAGATGCGTGACGATAAGGTCGTAATCGCCCTTGCGTGCGGATGCGCGCAACTGCGCTCCCGCCGTCAGGCGCCCGACGAGCGATCTCTTCAGCAGGCGATCGACAGGGCCGCGCGGTCCGGAGCGAAAATAGGTCCATTCGAGCGGGCGCCGCCACGCGACCTTGCCCTCGAGCCACCGCCAGGCGGGGTCAGCCCTTTCGGAGACGCAGGCGATGCGGAGCGGAGTTGGGGTCATTTTCAGCGTCGATACCGGGCGTCGGCGGGCGAAGGAAGAAAAAGTCAACGCGGTGCGGAAGGCGCCGGCCCGCCATGGAGCCAGGTCCACTCTGGAAAGTCGCGGCCAAGAAGGCGTGAGAGCGCTCTCGTCTCCTCAAGAAGGCGAGGTCGCAGCGCGGCGGCCGCCTCTTCGATTTCCTCCGGTGCGATGACGCGCTCCACTGGCTTTGCGATCGATGCGATGGCGCGCTTGCGCATCTGCGGGGGAACAAGCGCCTTGGCCGCCGTCCAGATAGGCGTGTCCTTTAGGTGCGAAATGAGCCCAGCGGCGGGGATGCGCGGCACCTCCGCACGGCCCGGATTATAGCGCGGGGGCGGCGCCCCGCCGGTGACGTCCGCCGCGGGAAGCTCAAGAAAATCCCAGAGCGCCTTCAGCGTCGCGGGCGCATCGGCGACGAGGCTTTCGAGCGTCGTGACATGAACGCGGTTCCGGCCGAAAGTCTCAAGATACGGCGCGATCTGCATCGCGTAATGGCCGACATCGAGGATCTCACGCGAACGCGATGCGGCGTCCTTGAAGGATCGTCCTTCTGCGGAGTATTGAACGTCCCACCAGTAATGGCTGAGCGCCCGGTCGAGCGGGTCGCGCATCAGGTAGAGGATGCGCGCGTCCGGCGAATAGCGTTTGATTTTCTCCGGCGCTCCCTTGAGGCGGGGCGCACGCGAGTAATCGGTCGAAGCCTCGCCGAGATAGCGCGCGTCGCCTGCGTCAGCGAAAAGTCCCAGATACCAGTCCTCGTCACGCCCGCTGTTGGAGCCGACGATCCAGCTCGGTTCCTTCGGCTTCTTCGACATGAAGATGTCGGGATGGGCGTCGAGAAGGCGATGCAGCGTGTTCGTGCCCGCTTTCATGGCGCCGACGAGAAAAAGGTTGGGCCGGCGCCGCTCGCTCACCGAACTGCTCCCATGATCGCCGCGTTCATGCGAAATCTGCGGCGCATATAAGCTAGCTTTTGCCGTTAATGCGGTTAACGCGGGCTGAACCCGCATGGGCCGTTCGCCGACGCCTTTTCCATGAGGCCGATTGTCCCCGTCCGGGCCGTACCGCCCTTAGCGCCGACCGTGAGATAGGCGAGGATTTCACCGCCGCCGTCGCCGTCGAAGTCAGCATGGGCGATTTCATAGACCGTCGTCTCGCCCTGCCCCATCAGGATTTTCCAGACGCCGGAGCCGACTTCAGTCACTTCAACGCTCGCAGCAGGTTCGACCTCGCCGAACCCTGCCGCGTCCGCAGCCGCCATCGAGCGCACATCTTCCAAGGCGGCTTCGCCGTCGACGAAATTGGTGCGCCGGGCGGGCGCGGCCTTCGCCAGCAATGCAAGGGAGCCGCAGGCGCGGCGGAAATACTCCTCCCGCCGCATGTCGGCGCTGGTAAGCGCGCCATATCCTTCGGCGATCAGGGAGTCATATTCTGCGCAGGTTCCGGCGGTCTCGGCCGGCGCCGCAGCGTCAGACGGTTGCGCGAGAGAAACCCGCACCGCAGACCCGTCTGCAGCGATGACTGGACGGTCGCGCATCGCTTCATATTGCGCGCGCGTGTAACAGGCCGCGCTCATCCCGTCGACGAGGCGCACATTGCTCTTGATACAGACGGTCTCGCCCGCAGCGTTCGCAAGGGCCGCCCGGACCGGCTCCGCAGGACGATCATTCCGCATTACCGCGACGCCCGTAACGGCCGCCGCAGACAAGGCGCCGGCCGCCCCCAGCCCCATGACTATCGGTCTAACCATCGTCCGCCCCTTCTATAGAAGCCCGAGTTCGGCGAGCTTCGCCCGCAGTTCGGGCGGCGCTTTTGCGCTTTTTCGATCAAGATCGGCCGGCGCGTCCTCCGCCGTCAGATACCGCCACCCCTGGAACGCTCGCCGGGGCCGAGCCTGCGTCGGATGAAGCGTCCGATCAAGGACGATTTCGCACCGGTTGATCCCGTCGGCGCCGGTGACGGCGACAAGATCGACAATGCGCTGGCGGACCAGCACGACGCCGCGAATGACCCAGTACAGGGACCCGCCGGCGAGCAGTTCCTCCCGACGTTTCGGGAACATGCGGGTTGTGTGCTGGGTGACCGGCCCGAGCCCGGCCTTGATGTTGGCGTCCGCGCGGCGGGCGACCCATTCTTCCATATCGGCGACGCTGTCCGCGCCGACGCAAAGCTTTAAGAGATGCAGCGCCATGTGCGGCGCAAACCCTACTCAACCACGCGCAAACGCGCAAACTCCTGCGCGCGCTGGCGCTTCAGGTCGTGGCGCGCGACGCGCTTCACGAGGATGTAGAGGATGAAATAGCAGATCGCCGCGCCGACCGCCGCGAGCCACATCGGCAGATTTTCAAAGAGCGCGACAAAGCTTTCATAGCTGATGCCGACCATGCCTGCGAGGCCCGGAAACTCCTGGCCGATCAGCAGAACGGCGCCAAGCAGCGTCATTGCGAGGGCGAGTAGGCCCGCGAGGATCGCGCCGATCGTCACGCCCATGTCGGCGTGCTCTTCGGCCTTTGAAATGATCATCTTGGTCGGATCGACGGAGAGCGCCTGCGTCGCCGCAAAAAGCGCGCGCGACCGCGCCGACTTCTCCTCGTCGGACAGGATCAGCGCCTTGCCGTCAGACTTGCGATCGAAGTCGACAAGCGGCGACGCTTTCAATTCCCGGTCCGATTTGAAATCAAGCTCGCACTCAGGGGCCGGGCGCACGTCCGCTGTCGGAACGACGAGCGACGCGTCCGTCGGCATCAGGAACAGCGACTTCTCGGCGGCGCGCCGGCGCACAAGCCCGTCTAGCTGCACGAGCTCGCCGTTGACGCGCGCCTTCGTCCACATTTCAAAAGCGCGGGCGGCGGCGAGTTTGTCGCCTTCGTTAAGCTTCCTGAGAACGGTCGAACGTTTCCAGTTCTCTTCGCCAATATTGAAAATGAGCGAAACGATTGCGTCATGTTCGTTCTGGTTGAGCGGGGCGCGAACCGTGTCGGCGATCAGCTTCTCGATCGGCTGCACGTCCTGGCGGAGCAGTCTTTCAGCGTCGCCTTCGGTGACGCTCATTCCGTGGCGGGCCGTGGCGTTGTGGCCGTAGCCTACGGTCCACTCCTCGTTCGGCGTGTAATGCGCCGACATCCGGAGCCCCTCGTAGCCCTTGATCAGATTGAGACCGGTCGTTCCCGTCTTCATGCTGACCCGCCATCCCCTCTCACGCGACCAGAAGCCTTTGAGCGGTCCCTGTCGGACCGCCCGGACGGGACTTCCCCACGCCTCACGTTAACGATTCTTAGCATGCGCCCCCGGAGATGGGTAGGCGGCCGCCGGTCCCATGGCGGCTGGCCTGCTTCTGCTGTGTCGAATCCGCCGCATCTGGCCCAAGGCGTTGATTCGGGCCTAGATAGCAGGGCGGGCGCATTGCTCGCGCCTGCGGCTTTGTTGGGGACGCTGGGGACAGGCGTCCCGCTCTGGGCCTGCGCTGACTTTTCGCGTTTCGCGCTGGCACGAAGCTTGGAAGGCAGGGGTCGGGAGACCGGCGCCCCCGGGCCGCCATCCCGAATTGGAAATGGTTGCGCACGCGACGGGCGTGCGAGACGGGTGGGAAGTGTGGTGACCCATGTTTGGGAACGGTCTGGCTAACATCGTTGCGGCGGCGATCCTCGGGATCGCAATCTTGTGGTCGAACAATTTCGGCCGTCCGCAGCAGGTCGATGAAAAGGCGCTCGCCGCGATGTATGCGCGCGCCGTCGGCGACATCCGCAACGACATCGTCATCAATTGCGGTTGCTGCGGCGAGGGCGAAGGGAAAGTCGAGGCGCGCCCTTTTTAGGAGCCCGCCCCGTTCCGACGCGGCTCGCCGGCTATACGCCGGTTCCGCGCGAACCAGGGCGGGTTCCGACAGGACCCGGCGAAGCACCGAAGCTGATTGAGCCTTCGCCCGTTTTTCCGCCAGCGGCGAACGCTTGGGGACCCCCTTACATTCCGCCCATCGACAATCCGGGCTTCATCACGCCGGGCGGCGTCGTTCCTCCTGGGCCGCCTCCGCCTCCCTGCGATCCGACCAAGGACCCCGAATGTCCGCCGCCGCCTCCGCCCACGGACGTCCCGGAGCCTGCGACGCTGCTGATCCTTCTCGTCGCGCTGCCGGCGGTCTGGCTGCTCTTCAGGCGACGACGAAACATCTGAACGCGCACTGCCGGGTCGATGATGAATGGCGAATGGGCGGACCGTCGCGTTCGCCATTCGCTTTGTGACCTAGACCAAGCTGCGCGATTTTGGAATCGCCCAGCTTGGTCTAGTTTATTGTTTGTCGCGGCGTTTCCGCGCAAAACCGCGTACACTTTTGCGCGCGCCGCTCTAAAGCAACACCAGCGCCGCCAATCCCAGAAACACGAAGAAGCCGACCACATCGGTCACGGTCGTGACGAAAACGGCCGAGGCGACCGCGGGATCGGCGCCGGCGCGTTGCAGCCCCAGGGGCACAAGTATGCCGGCCAGACCGGCGGCAAGGAGATTGATGATCATCGCCGCGCCGATGACCGCGGCGAGGCGCACCGCCTGCTCGACGCTGGCGCCCGTGCTCGCGTGCCAAAACCCGGCGAGCAACCCCATGATCAGCGCGAACAGGATTCCATTGAGGCCGCCGACAATCGTCTCGCGCCAGATGATGCGGACGGCGTTCGCAGCGGTCAGGTCTTTCGTCGCGAGACTTCGCACCGCGACGGTCAACGTCTGCGTGCCGGCATTGCCGCCCATCGAGGCGACGATCGGCATCAGCACGGCGAGCGCGACAACCTGCTCGATCGCTTTGTCGAAGATTGAGATGACGAGCGAGGCGAGAATCGCCGTCGCGAGATTGACGGCGAGCCACGAGAACCGGGACCGCACCGTCTCGACGACCGTGTCGGTGATCCCGGCGTCCGATTCGACGCCGCCGAGCGCCAGCATGTCTTCCTGGCTTTCGGCGTGCACGATCTCGACGACGTCATCGACGGTGATCATGCCGACAAGGCGCTCGGCCTCATCGACCACCGGCGCTGAAATGAGATTATACTGCTCGAATTTATAGGCGACGTCTTCCTGGTCCATCGAGACCGGGATGACCGTCAGGTCTTCATTCATGATCGCTTCGATCGGCGTCTCGCGCTGCGTCTTGAGCAGCGTCGAGAGCGGCACTGCGCCGATCGGCTTGAACGCCGGATCGACGACGAACACTTCATAAAAGCGATCGGGAAGGTCCTCCGAACCGCGCAGGCGGTCGATGATCTGGCCGACAGTCCAGTAGGCAGGCGCCGCGAAAACCTCGCGCTGCATCAGGCGGCCCGCGGATTCCTCCTCATAATCGAAGGCCTGATTGAGCGCGATGCGGTCCGTGACGGGCGCCTTCGCGAGAATTTCCGCGCGCTTGTCTTCGTCGAGGTCTTCAAGGATGAACGCCGCGTCGTCGGTGTCGAGTTCGGCGACGGCGTCGGCGACGGCCTCAGGGCGCATCGCCGAGACGACTTCTTCCGTGAGGTTCGGATCGAGCTCCGACAAAACCTCGGCAGGCAACGAGCCGCCGAGAAGCTTGATCAGCGTCAGCCGGTCTTCCTCGTGCAGCAGCGCGATGACGTCGGCGAGGTCCGCAGGGTGCAGCTCGTCGATGAGCGCGTTGACGCGCGCAGTGTCGGAGGCCTCAATCGCTTCTTTCAGCGGACCGACATACTGCTCGGCGAGCGTCGTCTCCGGCTCGCGCGCCGCATCCTCGGACGAGCGCGGACCGTCGTCAGGATCGTCGAGCAAGGCCTGATCGGACATGGCTCGCCCCGCGGCAGGAGGGATGAACGGAGAAGACGCCGCGAGGCCTATGGCAGCCCGCGCCGGGAATCAAGCCGGGGCTATTCCTTGAAATTGAAAACCCCACTCGCGACGATCAGCGCGACGATAATCGTCAGCCCCGCGGCGATGGCGGTCGTGAGGATCGCCTTGCGCTTGAGTCCCGGGTCCGCCGGCGCGCCGGGCTCGGCGCCGACGACGCCGTCGGCATCTGATTCCCACCTGCCCTTCACGCCCATCGGCAGCACGGCGAAGAAGACGCACCACCAGATGAGGATGAAGATGATCGCGATAGCGACAGGTCCCATCGTCGTCAGACCCTCTGGATCAGGACCGCGACGCCGGGCCTCTTGCCCCAGTGCTCGGTCATCACCGTGCGAATAGCGCGGGTGACGGCGAGGATCGCCGCCTCATCGTCGAGACGCTGCTTTTTGGACAGCGTATGGAAAGCCGCCTCCGCCTTTTCGATAGCGAGCGCGGCGAGATCGTCGACGCCCGGCGCCTCGCGCGGCGCGCCGGCGATGGCGACCGCCGGCTCGGCGGCGAGATCGCCATGTTCGTCGATGGAGATCACAAGCGTCACCGCACCGGCGAAGGCGAGCTTGCGCCGTTCGCGCATCGGCCCTGAGCCCTCCGGCAGCAGGAGGTCGCCGTCGAGCATCCAGCGACCCGCCGGGACCTCGTCGATGACTTCGGGCTCGCCGGGCGCAAGGCGGATGACGTCGCCGTTCCGGGGCGCGATCGCGTCTTCAACGCCGAGCGTCAGCGCGAAGTCGGCATGCGCCTCCAGGTGCCGCGCCTCGCCATGGACAGGTACGGAATATTTCGGCCGCACCCATTCATACATCCGCCTCAGCTCATCGCGGTTCGGATGACCGGACACATGGGTGAAGGCGTCTTTCTCGGTGATGACTTTGACGCCCAGTTCGACAAGGTCGTTGATGAGCGTGAAGATGTCGCGCTCGTTGCCGGGAATGATCTTCGAGGAAAAAATCACCGTGTCGCCTTCGCTCAGCGTCAGGTCGCGATGGTCGTCGCGCGCGATGCGGGCGAGCGCCGCGCGCGGCTCGCCCTGGCTGCCGGTGCACAGGTAAAGCACGTGCTCGCGCGGCAGGAACCCCGCTTCCGCAGGTTCCACGAATTTGACGCCCGCCGGCAGGAGTCCGACCTCGCGCGCGGCGCCGACAATGCGCAGCATCGACCGACCGAGCAAGCAGACCGACCGGTCCGCAGCATAAGCGGCCTCGCAGACTGACACCACGCGCGCGACATTCGATGCGAAGGTCGTGACGGCGACGCGGCCCGGCTGGGCGGCGATGAGCGTCGTCAGGCTTTCCTTGACGCGCATTTCGGACCCGGACTCGCCCGATGAGAGGACGTTCGTCGAGTCGCAGACCATGGCGAGCACGCCTTCGTCGCCGATGGCGCGCAGGCGCGGCGAATCCGTGACGGGGCCGAGCGTCGGTTCGGGATCGATCTTCCAGTCGCCCGTATGCAGCACGAGCCCCAGCGGCGTGCGGATGATGACGCCGTTCGGCTCCGGGATCGAATGGGTCAGCGTCACGAATTCTAGATCGAAGGGGCCGATCATCAGCCGCGCGCCGAGATCGATGACGGTCATGTCGAGCTTGACGCCGCGCTCCTCGAGCTTGCTCTCGACTAGCTTCGCAGTGAACGCCGTCGCGTAAACCGGACATTTGAAATCGGGCGCGAGGAGCGCGACCGCGCCGATATGGTCCTCATGCCCATGCGTCAGGATCAGGCCGAGAAGATTTTCGCGCTCTTCCATGATGAATGTCGGATCGGCGCAAATGAGCTCGACGCCCGGCGTCGACAGATCGCCGAAGGTGACGCCGCAATCGATCATGATCCACTTGCGCGCATTCGGCGGACCGAACCCGTAAAGGTTCATGTTCATGCCGATTTCGCCGGAGCCGCCGAGAGGGAGGAAGACGAGTTCGTCTTTCGCCATCAGCGTTTCGCCTTCATGCGTTTCCAGATTTCATGAAGGCCCTTGATCGTGAGGTCCGCGTCGAAGTGATCGATGCAGTTCGTCGCGCCTTCAAAGAGCGAGACGACGCCGCCGGTGGCGACGACCTTCAACGGCTCTGGATATTCCGCCTTGATGCGCGCGACGAGCCCTTCGATGAGGCTGATATAGCCCCAGAAAACGCCGGACTGCATGGCGCCGACCGTATCCTTGCCGATGACGCGCGCTGGGCGCTCGATCGCGACGCGCGGCAGTTGCGCGGCGGCGTCGTGCAGCGCCTGCATCGACAGGTTGATCCCCGGCGAGATGATGCCTCCCTCAAAGCCGCCGTCCTTGCCGACCATGTCGAAATTGGTCGCCGTGCCGCTGTCGACGACGACGCAAGGGCCGCCGTAATTGACGAAGGCTCCGACGGCGTTGACGAGCCTATCGGCGCCGGCTTCCGAGGGCTTGGGGATGCGCACCTCGACGCCGGGGATGGTCGCCGCAGTCACGACGAAAGGCTCCGTCTTGAAATAGCGGCGCGACAGATTGCGAAAGTGAAAGAGCGACTGCGGTACGACGTTCGAAAGGATGCAATCGCTGATCTGCTCCAGCCTGTAGCCGTTCATCGCCATCATCTGCGACAGCCATGCGGCGTATTCATCCGCCGTGCGTGTCGACGAAGTGGAAATCCGCCACTGCATGACGGGCTGGTCGCCGTCATAAAGGGCGATGACCGAATTGGTGTTGCCGACATCGATGGCGATCAGCATCAGGGTCTCCGGGGCGCGGGGGGCAGAACGGCGCCCGCAGCGATTACGCGACGCTCGCCGTTCGAGTTTAGTATGAGCGCGCCTGAAAGATCGAGGTCCTCGAAAACGCCTTCCACAAGACCGGCCGGCGTCTCGATGCGGACCGGCCGGCCGAGGCTTTCGGCGCCGTCCAGCCATTCGGCGCGGATCGGCGCGAACCCCTCTCCCGACCACTGGCGGCGGCGGAAAGCGAAGGTTTCGTCGAGCGCTTCGACGAATTGGCGCGGCGCCGGCGGGGCCGCGTCGATGAAATCGAGGAGGCGCGCCGTGGGGTAAGCGAGCCCCTTCGGCGCCGAGACGATGTTGACGCCGCAGCCGAGCGCGACAAGCGGCGCGTCGCCGACCAGCTCGAGGAGAAGCCCGGCGATCTTGGCCCCGCCCGCGAGAAGATCGTTTGGCCATTTGAACGACAGCGCCGCGCGCGGCGCGAACTTGCGAACCGCGTCGGCGAGCGCGAGCGCCGCAACGAAAGACAGCTCCGGCAGGCGCTCCTGCGAGCCTTCAGCACGAAAAAGAAAGGTCGCGGCGATGTCGCCTTCCGTCTGCACCCACTCCGTTCCGCGCCGGCCGTATCCAGCGGTCTGCCTCAAGGCGACGATCCAGAGAGGCCCGCCTTCGCCGAGCCCGGCGCGGCGCTTCGCTTCAAGGCTGGTCGAATCGAGAGTCGGGAAAACTTCGATACGGGAGAGCTTGCGCGTCGCCGACACGTCAGAACAGCGCCGCAGCGGCGCGCGCGGCGAGATCGCGAATGGGGCCGATGAACACGAGGAAAACGGGGAACATCATCAGCGCCGAGACCGACGCCGTGATGCCGAGCCGCGAGCCTTGTTCGCGTTCAAAGACAGGCGCCGGTTCGTTGAACCACATGATCCATATGACGCGGAGATAATAATACGCGGCGACGACGCTCAGGATCGCGCCGGCGACGGCGAGCCAGATGAGGCCGGCGTCGATCGCCGCCTGGAAGACGAAGAGCTTGCCGAAAAAGCCGGCCATCGGCGGCACGCCCGCGAGCGAGAAAAAGAGAATGGTGATGATGAGCGCGAGGCCGGCGTTGGTTCGGGAAAGGCCGGAAAGGTCGTCAATCGTCTCCGTCATGCCGCCGCGCCGGCGCATCAGGAGGATGCACGCGAAGGCGCCGATGGTCATGACGATGTAGATCGCCATGTAGACAAGCGTCGCCCTCACGCCTTCGGGCGTTCCGGCCGACAGGCCGATCAGCGCAAAGCCCATATGGCCGATCGAGGAATAGGCCATCAGGCGCTTGATGTTCGTCT
>CAZOEB010000078.1:0-15626 GCA_964578685.1 uncultured Caulobacterales bacterium | reverse complement strand
GTCGCTGTCGCGGATCGAGCTTCACGAGCATGTGCCGCCGCGCGACATCGTCGATATCGCCGCGCTCGCTGAGGACGTGCTCGACAGCCTGCGCCCCGTGCTGGAGCAGTCGGCGGCGATCGTCGACTTTGAAAATCTCGGCGGCGGCCCCTTGCGCGTCATCGGCGAGCATGACGAGCTCTTCCAGGCGATCCAGAACCTCATCGATAACGCGCTGAAATACGGCGGCGATCCGGCGATGATCAAGGTCAAGGCGGGCCGCGGCCTGTCGCCGTCGATCGCGGAGGCGGGCGGAGATGTCGCCTACCGCGCCGGCGACGGCCCCCAGCAGATCGCGGCGCGTCTTGGCGCGGCGCCGGAAGATCTCATTTTCATCCAGGTGCGCGACTTCGGTCCCGGCGTCGAGCGCTCGGCGCTGCCGCGCCTTACCGAGCGCTTTTTCCGGGTCAGCGTCGATCGCAGCAAAAAAGCCGGCGGCACCGGCCTCGGCCTCGCCATCGTCAAGCACATCATGAACCGCCACCGGGGCGGATTGCAGCTTGAAAGCCGGCCGGGCGGCGGCACCGCTTTCACCTGCTATCTGCCGGCGGCCTCAAGCGCGCCGCCGATTTCCTGGGGCGCAGCCGAAAACGCTCGTGGCGGACAAGAATCTGTCACATAATCCGGCGCAATGACTGCGTCGCAAAAGACCCCGGATGACCGATCCATGACGATGGCCTCGATCGCGCCCCAAACGGCCGCCGCCCAGCTCCGGTCGCTGGGGGGTGAGTTCGCGCAGATGGCCGCGCTCGTCGAAACCCAGCTCAGCGAAGCGATCGGCGCGCTCGAACGCCGCGACGTCGCTCTCGCCGAACGCATTGTGAAGACGGACGCGAAGGTCGACGCCTTTCACGCGCGCGTCGATGACGGGGCCATGGCGATCCTGCGCGCCGGCTCGCTCACCGACCGCCAGTTCCGGGAAGCGGCGAGCCTGATGAAGCTCGCCGCCGAGCTTGAACGCGTCGGCGACCTTGCCAAGAACGTCGCCAAGCGCACGGTCGCAGTGGCGCTTGAAACGCCCTCGGCGTCGGCCGTTTCGGGCGTCGTACGCATGGGCCGGGCGAGCCTGCGCCAGCTTTCCGACATCCTCAACGCCTATCAGGCCGGCAATGTCGAGGCTGCAGGCGCGGTCTGGCGCGGCGACAACGATCTCGACGAACTTTACAGCTCGCTCTACGGCGCCGTCGTCACGGCGATGACGGCCGATCAGAAGCAGATCAGCCCCGGCGTCCATCTCCTCTTCATCGTCAAGAATTTTGAGCGCATCGGCGACCACGCGACGAACATCGCGGAGGCGATCCATTTCGTCGAAACCGGAGTCTATTTCGCAGAAGAGCGGCCGAAGGGCGAAGAGCCCGGCGCCCCGGCGAGAATGCCATGACGCGAACCAAGGTCCTGATCGTCGAGGACGAGGAAGCGATCGCGACGCTTCTTGAATACAACCTGTCGAAGGAAGACTGCGACACGCGCATCGCTAAGGACGGCGAGGACGCGCTCCTCAAGGTCGGCGAATATCATCCCGACATCGTCATCCTCGACTGGATGCTGCCGAAAATTTCAGGGATCGAGGTTTGCCGACGTCTGCGTCAGGCGCCGGAGACGCGCAACCTGCCGATCATCATGCTGACCGCCCGGTCGGAGGAAGCCGATCGCATCCGCGGCCTTGAGACCGGCGCCGACGACTATTTGACGAAACCCTTCTCAACGGCGGAGCTGATCGCGCGCGTGCGCGCCGTCCTGCGCCGCATCCGCCCGGCGCTTGTCGAGGACGTCGTCAATTACGGCGACATCCGCGTCGATCGCACCGCGCACCGCGTCTGGCGCGACGACAAGGAAATTCACCTCGGCCCGACGGAATTCCGGCTGCTCGACCATCTCATCCAGCATCCGGGCCGCGTCTTCTCGCGTGAGCAGCTGCTCAACGCGGTCTGGGGCTCGGACGTCTTCGTCGAGGTCAGGACCGTCGACGTCCACGTCGGGCGCCTCAGGAAAGCCCTGACGAAATTCGACCACGCCGACCCCATCCGCACCGTGCGCGCCGCCGGGTATTCGCTGGATTTGTCGTAGTCACGGGTTGCATCGCGCAACACGACACCGGCGCAACGCCCGGGGGCGATCGCGTCTCTCGAGCTTTGCGACGCGCGCTTACCCCGCCACGCGTCGCTTGTTGTCGGCGATGATGCGCTGCGGCGGCGTTGCGGGCCGATCCGGGCGGCGCTGCGCCGGCTGGAAGGCGAGGTTCGCGTGATAGGCGCAATAGGGTTTTCCCGTCGGCGCCGACTGGCCGCAAAAATGGAAGTCATCTTTGGCCGGATCGCCGATCGGCCATTTGCACATATTGCCCTTGAGCGTCGCGACAGTCGTCATGTCGCCCGAGGAGAGGATCACCGGCGCGACGAACTCCGGTTCGTCGATGATCGAATGCGTCGCCGACTTGCGCGCGAAGACGGCGGGCGCCGGCTCCATCACCTCGACGGTGTGGTCGCAGCCGCGCTGGGGTTTGGCCGGCGCGGCGCGACCCGACAGGCCGAGCCGGTGCACTTTGCCGATCACCGCGTTACGGGTGACCCCGCCCATTTTCGAGGCGATCTGGCTCGCCGACAGCCCCTCCGCCCAGAACTTCTTCAAAAGCTCGACCCGCTCGTCATTCCACGCCATCGCGCCGCTCCCTTTAGTGGTTTAAGGATCCCGGTTTCCGGGTCCGCCCGGCTGGCTCACCCCGCCAGCCCTTCGCCTTTTCACTTCACAATATCTTGTGGCGCCTAGCCTCTGCCCAGCGGCGCACGCTAAATATAGTACCTTACGCCCACAAAATTACAACATGGCGCCTGCCGCCAATTTTGCACACAAAATCTGGTAGGATTAAGAGCGGTGAAGTCCGTTGCTTGACCCTTGGTTTCGCGCCGCGCAACAGGTCCCCATGATCGATACGCTTCTCTCCGGCGCTGAAGCGCCGTCCGCGGCGCCGACCCCGCAAAAGCTTCTCGCCTTCGGCGAACGCCGGTTCGGGCGCGTCAACTGGCTTGGCCTCCAGACGCTCCTCGAAAAGGAGATCCGGCGGTTCCTCAAGGTGTCATTTCAGACGATCGTCGCGCCGGTCATCTCGACCCTTCTGTTTCTGCTTGTTTTCATGCAGGCGATGGGCGGGCGCGCCGATGTCGGCGGCGTTCCCTATGTCGAATTCCTGGCGCCCGGCCTCGTGATGATGGCGATCCTGACGAACGCTTTCGCCAACTCCTCCTCGTCGATCATCATCGGCAAGGTGCAAGGCTCGATCGTCGACGTGCTGATGCCGCCATTGTCCGCCGGCGAACTGACGGTCGCCTTCGTCGTCGGCGCGGCGGCGCGCGGCCTTCTCGTCGGCGCCGTCACCGCGGCGACGAGCGCGATCTTCATGGCGGGCACCTCCTCGCCGATGCAGGTGGAGAACATTTTTCTCATTCTTTTCTTCGCGACGCTCGCTTCGCTGATGTTCGGGTTTCTCGGCGTTATCGGCGGCGTCTGGGCCGACAAATTCGACCAGCTTGCGGCGGTCAACAATTTCATCATCACGCCGCTGACCTTTTTGTCAGGGACGTTCTACGCCGTCCGCTCCCTGCCGGAGCCGTTCCTGACTTTCAGTCATTTCAATCCGGTCTTTTATCTGATCGACGGCTTTCGCGCCGGCTTCACCGGCGTCGCGGAAGCGCCGCTTTTTCTCGGCGCCGCCGTCTCGCTCGCCGTCACCGCGACGCTCGGGGGCTGGAGCTATCTTCTTCTCAAGTCCGGCTACAAGCTGAAAAGCTGATGCGCGACGATTTTCTCCTTCCGTTCCAGGTCGGCGCGGGATCGGTCCGTGGACGGATCGTGCGCCTCGGGCCCGCCATAGACGCCGTCCTGAAGCCGCACGGCTTCAGCGCGGCGGCGTCCGAACTCGTCGGAGAGGCGGCCGTCCTCTCGACGCTGATGGGCGCCTCGCTGAAGTTCGACGGCAAGCTCATCTTTCAGGCGCAGGGCGACGGCGACGTCCGGATGCTCGTCGCGGACTATGTCTCCGACGGCGCAATCCGCGCGACCGCCTCGGTGGGCGGACCGGCGGAGACGCGCGGGCTTGCGGGCCTGATGGGCAAGGGACATCTCGCCATCACCATCGATCAGGGTCCCGACATGGAACGCTATCAGGGCGTCACGCCGATCGAAGGGCGGACGCTGGAGGAAGCGGCGGTCGGTTATTTCGCGCAGTCGGAACAAATTCCAACCGCGGTGCGTCTCGCCGTCGGCAAGGTCTTTCGGCCGGGCGGCGGAGAGCTCTGGCGCGCCGGCGGCGTCATCGTGCAGTTCATGCCGGGCGAGGGGGGCGCGCGCGAGCGCGGCGAGGCCGCGTTGAAATCGCATGAGGACGAGGAAGCCTGGAACCGCGCGGCCGCCTTCCTCAATACGACGCAGGCGGATGAACTTCTCGATCCCGCCCTTACGGCCGAGGACCTTCTTTTCCGGCTTTTCCATGAAGACGGAGTCAGGGTTTTCGACGCAAAGCCCCTGCGCGCGGAATGCTCGTGCAACGCCGGAAAGATCTCGGCGGTGCTCGAACGCTATTCGCCGGACGATCTCGCCGACATGGCGGACGACGGGCGCATCAAGGTCAGCTGCGAATTTTGCCGCCGCGATTACGCCTTCGATCTTGAAGGCAAGGAGGTCGCCTCGTGAAAAAGGAAAAATTCGAGGACGAGCTCGACGCGCTGGAATTCGAACTCGCCAAGCTCCAGGAGACGGTTGCGCGCAAGGGAATGAAAGTCGCGATCGTCTTTGAAGGGCGCGACGCGGCGGGCAAGGGCGGCGTCATCAAGACGATCATGCGCCGCATGAACCCGCGCATCTGGCGCGTCGTCGCGCTGCCGAAGCCCTCCGACCGCGAGGCGACGCAATGGTATTTCCAGCGATATGTCGCGCATCTCCCTTCGGCCGGCGAAATCGTTCTCTTCGACCGCTCCTGGTATAATCGCGCCGTCGTCGAACCGGTGATGGGTTTTTGCACGCCGGCGCAATACGACGCCTTCATGAAGGAAGTGACGGAATTCGAGCGCATGCTCGTCTCGTCGGGAACGATCCTCGTCAAATACTGGATCCACGTTTCAGCGAAGGAGCAGGAGGAGCGTTTTCAGGACCGCGCCTCCGACCCGACAAAGCGCTGGAAGCTGTCGCCAATCGACCTTGAAGCGCGCAAGCGTTGGGCGGAGTTCTCGAAATACCGAAACCTCATGCTCGAAAAGACGCATACGGACTATGCGCCATGGCGTTCGATCGACGGCGACGACAAGGAAAAAGCGCGGCTGAACTGCATCCGCTCGATCCTCGACTGCATTCCTTATGAATTCAACGAGGAGGCCTTTCGGCCGATCGTCCTCCCGCCTCGCCAGACCGCGGAAGAAGGCGGTTACAGGAAATCGGGGATCGAGGAGCGTCTGTTCGTGAAGGACTATTACAAGGGCTGATCAGCCGCGCTCATAAACGCCGTTCCGGCGTGTACGGATGGTTTCACGGTATCCTTCCGCGCCGAGCAGCGCCGTCAGCGGCCCAGAATGAGACAGCTCGGCGATGAGAAGCCGCGGACGAAAGCGTTCGCCGGCGCCGGCGAAAAGGCCCTTCAGCGCGGCTTCCTCGCTTCCCTCGATGTCGATTTTCATTGCGTCGATTGAAGAAAAGCCGGCCTCCTCGATAACGGCGGCGAGGGGGCGTATGCGAACCTTCCGTTCGCCTTCAGCTGCAAGCCGACTTTCGCCGCGATTGCGCTCGTCGGCGCGGAAGGCGCCCCCACCCTCGCTCGCGCCGGCTGCGCATTCAAAGACTTCAACGTCGCGCTCCGCCCCTGACGCCGCAAGATTGAACCGGAGACGCGCCAGCATTTCCGACGCGGGCTCGACGGCGATGGCGCTGAAGGGCCTTTTCGCGGCGCGCGCGGCCGACCGCGCGAAGAGCGTGTAAAGTCCCGCGTTCGCGCCGACATCGAGGAACCGGAACGGCCCGGCGCCTTGCGCGATGAACGCCGCCAGCGCCGCGCGCTCCTCCGCCTCCCAGAATTGCGACGTGATGAAGACGCGCTTCTCGCTGATATTGTCATAAGGGTGGAGCCGCGCACGCTCGGTTTCAAAAATCGTCACGTCGAAGGCGCGGCCGGATTTGCCGCCGGCCGCGCGCAAGCAAAGCGACGCCGCGCGCCTTCCGACCGGCGTATCGGGAAGGCGCGCGGCGCGGGCCCGCACCCTTTCCTGAAAAGGCGAGGGCGCAAGCGCGCCGAAGGGCGGCGTCATCGCCCGCGCTCGCGCATTATGCGCTCATACATTTTGACGTCGCGCATCCAGCGCCCGAACCCCGACATCATCGAGAAAGCGAAGCCGTAAACGCCGCCGCGAAAGAGCCCGTCGAGGAGATAGCGCTTGCCGACATAGAACGGCAGCCCGACAAATATCCGCAGAACAAGCACAGGCAGAGGCTTGGGCGCGAGCGCTTTGGCGCGCGTCGTCGAATTGCGATTCAGCTTGTCGATCAGATGGGCGGCGTCCGCGAAGGCGTAGTGGAGGATGGGCGCATTCAGCGCGCCGACCGGCTCGCCCGGCGGCAAGTCAAACTGATCCCATGCGTCGTGGTCGGGCGCGCGCGCGGCGCGCCGGTCGTAAAGCTTGTGGCGGATGACGCCGCCGAAGCCTTCCCAAGGCTCGCCGACCGGCGGCGCGATGGCGACCGGCGTCCGGTAAATGCGCACGGGCGGCGCGCCTTTCGCGAACAGCGCGGCGATCTCGGCGGCGAGGGCGGGGCTGACGATTTCATCCGCGTCAAGATCGAGAAGCCAGTCATGCCGGCACTGGTCTTCCGCAAAGCGCTTCTGGCGCCCGTTGCCGAGCCAGGCCTGCCGGATGACGCGCGCGCCCGCCGCCTCCGCAATCGTGACGGTGTCGTCGGTCGACCCGGAATCGACGACGACGACCTCTTCGGCGACGGCGAGCGCCGCCATGACGACATCGCCGATCATCCGCGCTTCGTTCCTGGTGCGGATGAAGGCGGAAAGGGGCGCTCGACCAGTCAAGACGCGCGCCCGCCGTCGCGGAGGAAGCGCGCAATTCGTTCACGCAGCGCGCTGTGATGGCCGAGAAGGAGGTGACCGCCGTCCTCAAGCACGATGAGGTCCGCGCTCGGAATGCTGCCGTCGATCCGTTCGCTGACCGCAAGCGGGTTCAGGGCGTCATCGGCGGCGTGCACGACCAGGGTCGGCGCGGTGATCGAGGCGAGATCATAGCGCGCCGCCGGATCGATCGCAGCGCCCTCGTTCCTGAGACCCGCGGCTCGCGCCGTCACCGGTTCGAACGCCGCCATCATGGCCTGCGCGAATTCGCGTTCCTCCTGCGTTGCGCGGCGGAGAAGATCATCGCGCGCATCAAACATCGGGGCGATCGCGGGCCGCGCAACGCGGCGAATCAGCCAATACGGAAAATCAGAGGCGAACAGCGCATTATAGACAAAGATGGGGACGGGAAGTTCCTGCGCCTCAGCTGTGAACGGCGAAAAAGGCGCCGCTGAGAGCAAGACCATCGCGTTTACGCGCTCCGGGTGACGGGATGCGAATTGCAGCGCCGGCGGCGCGCCGCCGGACATGGCGACAACGCCGACGTGGTCGACGCCAAGTTCGTCGAGAAGCGCGTCGAGCGCGTCCGCCTGCGCCGCAGCAGAGGGGTCCGCAGGCAAGGGCGAACGCAGGTACCCGAAGCGCGACGGCGCAATGACGTGAAATCCCGGTCCGATCATAGCGCGAGCAAGCAACATTCCCTGATCATGGCCGCCGCCCGCCCCATGAAGGACGAGCACGGCGAATCCGTCGCCCTCGCGCGCAACTTCAATCGGCCCGGCGTTCGTATCAATCACCACGCTCGCGCCTGCAAGGCGCGCCCGCGTCGCCGCCGTATCGCGAAGGAAGAGCGCCGCGACAAGAACGGCAAGGGCGCCGAAGATGAGAAGAGCCAAGCGCATTGCGCCGCTTCTTACCATTCATGAAACGCGGAAGCGATGCGGCCGACCCCCGACGCCCGCGGAATGGAAGCCGAAAGGGCCCCCGCTCACGCCTTCCTTTTCGCCGCGATCCAGCCGTCGATATTCTCTTCGAGGATCGCCAGCGGCACGGGGCCGTATTTCAGGACTTCGTCGTGGAATTCGCGCACGTCGAATTTCTTGCCGAGCTTCTTTTCGGCGCGGGCGCGCAGTTCCTGGATCTTCAGCATGCCGATCTTATAAGCGGTCGCCTGTCCCGGCATCACGACATAGCGCTCGATCGCGGTCGTCGCGTCGCCTTCCGCATTCGGCGTGTTTTCGATGAGCCACTCTATCGCCTGTTCGCGCGTCCATTTCTTGCGGTGGATCCCCGTGTCGACGACGAGGCGTCCGGCGCGCCAAAGCTCCATGGCGAGGCGCCCGAAATCCGAATAGGGGTCGGAGTAAAAGCCGATCTCCTTGCCGATCCATTCTGAATAAAGCCCCCAGCCCTCCGAATAGGCGGTGAAGCCGCCGAAGCGGCGGAAGCTCGGCACGTTCTGAAGCTCCTGCGCGATGGCGATCTGCATGTGGTGGCCCGGAATGCCTTCGTGATAGGCGAGCGCCTCCATCTGGTAGACCGGCATCGAGGCCATTTCATAAAGATTGGCGTAATAGATGCCGGGCCGCGAGCCGTCCGGGGCGGGGCGCTGGTAAAACGCCTTGCCGGCTGATTTCTCGCGGAAAGGCTCGACGCGCTTCACGATCATGTCGGCCTTGGGCTTGGTGATGAACAGCTCGTCGAGCCGCCCGCGCATGGTGTCGATCATCGCCGTCGCTTCGGCGAGATAACGCGCACGGCCTTCTTCCGTATCCGGATAGGTGAAACGCTTTTCCGGGTCGTCGCGCATAAAGGCGAAGAACGCCTTGAGATCGCCCTTGAAGCCCACCCTCTCGCGGATCACGTCCATCTCGGCGTGAATGCGCGCCGTCTCGCGAAGGCCGAGCGCATGGATTTCGTCGGCCGTCATCGCGGTCGTCGTCATCCGCTCAAGCTGCGCGTCGTAATAGGCGTCGCCATCGGGCAGCTTCGATGCGCCGTCATCGTTCGAGGCCGTCGCCATCTGACGCTCGAACATGGCGATGAGGTCCTGATAGGCGGGCTTCACGGAGGTGAGGAGCGCGATTTCCGCGCGCTTCGTCAGCGCCCGCTTTGTCGCGGCGTCGGCGTCAAGCTTGCCGACCTTGTCCTTGAAATCGGCGAGGATCGCCGAAGGCTTGCCGCTTTTGTCGAAGGGCGCCCCGGTGATGACGTTCTTCGCCGTCTCGATCATCTTCGCGTAAGACCATTTCGGGGCGTAGATGCCGCGCGCGAACTGGTCCTCCGCGACCTTTCGGTGTCCTTCGAAATTCGCCTTCAGCCCTTCAAGCCGCGCGATATAGGCGTCGGCGTCGGATACGGCGTCGATGCGATGCTGGTTGATGAGGAAGGCGGGCGCGCTCGAATGCGGCGCGCGGAAATGGCTGAAGCGGTACCAGTGATTGCGGTATTGATGAAATTTTTCGGCGCGTTCGGCCTCATACTCAAAGAGCCGATAGGACAGGCGCGCATTCGCGTCGAGCTTTTCGGGATCGAAGAGCGCGCGCATCTCGGCGAGCTTCGCCATCTGGATGCGATGCTCTTCTTCCGCCGCCGCGTCCGAAGGATCGTCCCATTTGTCGTAATTCGTCTTGCGCCCCAGAAATGTCTGCTGCTCGGGCGAGCGCGCGACCTCCGCCTCCCATGTCTCCTCGAACCACGTGTTGATGGCGGCGCTTTGGTCTTCGGCCGGCGCGGCGGCCGAGGCCGAGGGCGAGGCTCCGTTTGTCGCGCAAGCGGCGAGCGTCAGGGCGGAGGCGGCGAGAAGTAGCGTCAGAGAAGCGCGAAACGTCATGGCGGGAACCCCTTTTGAATTGCGGCGACCCTAAAGACCCCGCCCGCGCGGGATCAAGCCGCCCCGTCAGTCAAAGGCGAAACTGAACGGCGCGGCCAGCCGGTTATGCTCGTCGATCACAAGCCGGCGCTTCAGCGGCGGGTGCGCGCGCGCCGCGCAGTCGCTGCGCTCGCAGAGGCGGCAGGTGAGGCCGATGGGCGTCGCCGGCGCGGCGGCCAGATCGAGCCCCTGCGCATAGATGAGCGCGCCCGCGTCTTCGAGGCGGCAGCCGAGCGCGACCGCGCGTTCGGCGACGGGCGCGTTGTAGCCGCCGGCGCCGCCCTGCACCGTGCGCGCGATCGAGAAATAGCGCGACCCGTCGGGCAGCTCGATGATCTGCGTCAGGATGCGCCGCGGCAGACGGAAGGTCTCATGGATGTTCCACAAGGGGCACGAGCCGCCATAGCGCGCAAACGGGAACACATCGCCCGAATAGCGCTTCGACATGTTCCCGGCGGCGTCGACGCGCACGAAAAAGAAGGCGATTCCCTCAGCGCCGGGGCGCTGCATGGTCGTCAGGCGGTGCGCAACCTGCTCAAAGCTTGCGCCGAAACGCCGGCCGATCGCTTCGACGTCGTATTTGAGCGCCGACGCCGATTTCAGAAAAGCCTCATAAGGCAGCATGATCGCCGCGGCGGCGTAATTGGCGAGCGCGGCGCGCGACAGCCGCCGCCCGCCGTCCGACGTGAAGCGCGCGGCGTTGACGGTCTGGTCGAGCGGCGTCTGCAGTTCGATCAGCGCCAGTTGCAGCGCAAGATGGAAAACGCGGCTCGCCATGTCGAGCCGCTCTGACAGGATGAGTTCGCCGGCGTGACGGTTGAGCCTGCGGAAGGCGCCCACCATCACCTCATCGGGAAGGATCCGCACTGTCAGCCGGTGGCGCGACCCAAAACGGGCGACGAGCGCATCGAAGAGGCTTGTTCCGGCCGCAGACAATTCCGCCGCTATTTGCTCGGCCGCCGCATCGATCGCCGGGAAATGGTTGCGGTTCCCCTGAATGAAGCCCCGCGCTTCTTCGACCGGGTCGGCCTCGGCGGGGGCGCGGCCGGCGCGCGCCTCGACCAGCTCGGCCTGCGCCGTTCGCCAGGCCCGGTAGAGATTTGCGACCGCTTCGCCGAGGACCGGATTGCCGGCGGCGAGATCGAAGGCGTCTTCCCGGGTTGCGCCGGCCTGACGGAAGATCGGGTCGGCGAAAGCGCCCGCAAGCTCGCTGAACAGCGCATCGGAATCCGCCCCTGCAAGGTGCGAAAGATCCAGCCCGTAAACGGCCGAAAGCCTGATAAGCAGGTCGGCGGAGACCGGACGCTGGTTGCGCTCTATCAGATTGACATAAGAAGGGGAGATTTCGAGGTCGGCCGCCATTTGCGCCTGGGTCAGGCCCCGCTCGCGCCGGAGTCGCCTAACCTGCGGACCGACATAGAGTTTTCGTCGCTGACGGTCGCTGGCCATCGCCTCAAACCCAGTATTTGACCGATCTTATAGCACAAAATACACAAAAATACAAGATTAACTGTGTAATTTTATACATTGCGACGCGGCATATGTTCCTTCGCAGGCGCAAAAATGCTCTCTTGTTCTTCTCTTGGGGGCCGATTCCGGCCGCTGATGCGAAAGGAATTTCCGTGGTTACGTTCGACGACATCATCCCGCATGCGCCGAAGGGCCGGTTCGACGGGATCAAGCGCAATTATTCGGCGGCCGAAGCGCTGCGCCTCAGGGGCTCGATCGACATCGCCTACACGCTCGCCGAACGCGGCGCGAACCGTCTGTGGGAGCTCCTCAAGACCGAGCCCTATATCAACGCGCTCGGCGCGCTCTCCGGCAATCAGGCCGTGCAAATGGCGAAAGCGGGCCTAAAGGCGATCTATTTGTCGGGCTGGCAGGTCGCGGGCGACGCGAACACGGCGGGGCAGGTCTATCCCGACCAGTCGCTCTATCCGGCGAACGCCGGGCCTGAGCTTGCGCGCCGCATCAACAACGCGTTCCGCCGCGCCGACCAGATCGAACATTCCGAAGGTAAGGTGAAGCGGGATTATTTCCTTCCCATCGTCGCCGACGCGGAAGCGGGCTTCGGCGGACCCTTGAACTGCTTCGAAATCATGAAGGCCTATATCGAGGCGGGCGCGGCCGGCGTTCACTTCGAGGACCAGCTCGCGTCGGAAAAGAAATGCGGCCATCTCGGCGGCAAGGTTCTCATTCCGACGAAGGCGCATGAGCGCAATCTGAACGCCGCGCGCCTCGCCGCCGACGTCTGCGGCACGCCGACGCTCATCGTCGCGCGCACGGATGCGGAGTCGGCGAAGCTCATCACGTCGGACGTCGACGAGCGCGATCACCCCTTCATCGACTTCGACCAGGGCCGCACGCCCGAAGGCTTCTATCGCCTCAAAGAAGGAACCGGCGTCGACCACTGCATCGCGCGCGGGTTGTCTTACGCTCCGTATGCGGATTTGATCTGGTGGGAGACGTCGCATCCCGATCTCGACGACGCCAAGCGCTTCGCGGAAGCGATTCAGAAAGCCCATCCCGGCAAGATGATGGCCTATAACTGCTCGCCGTCGTTCAACTGGGAAGCGAACCTCGACAAGCAGACGATCGCCAAGTTTCAGCGCGAAATCGGCGCCATGGGCTACAAGTTCCAGTTCGTCACGCTCGCGGGCTTCCACGCGCTCAACTACGGCATGTACACGCTCGCCCACGGCTACAAGGACCGCGGAATGGCGGCCTATTCGGAGCTTCAGCAGGCCGAGTTCGCCGCAGAGAAGATCGGCTATGAAGCGACGCGCCACCAGCGCGAAGTCGGCACGGGGTATTTCGACCTCGTCGCGGTGACGCTCTCGGGCGGCAAGTCCTCGACGACGGCGATGTCGGAATCGACCGAAACGGCGCAGTTCAAGGCGGCGGAATAAGGCCGCCTCGAAGGCCCGAAGGTCCAGGGAGGAAACGAAGGCCGAACCGCCCCGCAGGAAATCGCGGGGCGGTTTTTTTATGCGCCGCCGAAGCCCGGCCGGCGGGGCCTTGCACTCGGCGGCGGCCGGCGGCGTTCGCCGGCCGGCTTCTGGGCCTGCGGCGCCTCGAATTTCGTGAGCGCCAGTGGGGCGAAGCCGGCGGCGAAGGCTTCGGCCTCGGCGATCGCCTCAGGAGACAGCGACGCCCTTAGGCCCGGGACCAGCGTCTTCGGCAAATCCTTGTAGCCATAGAGGTCGGCGGTCGGATTCTTCTCATAGACGAGCGCCCACTGCAGCGCCGTTTTCGGGTCGTGCATCGCATTTGCGGGCGCGGCCATGTCGAGGACGAGGCGGCGCTGCGCGCGGGCGTTCCCCGCATGGGCCGCGCGCGTCAGCCAGAAGCGCGCTTCCTCGCGGAAGAGCGCGGTCTCCGTCGCATTGGTCCCCTCTATTTCGAGAAGACATTCGGCGAGCTCATGCTGTGCGGCCTCATTGCCGTCGCCCATCGCGGCGACGACGCGGAACGCCGGCGCGGCGGCGGCGCATCCCTTGTCGGCGCGCACCTTGCGCGCGAACGCCGTCAGCCGCCCGGCGCCGTCCTGATGCACCGCGGGTTCCGCCGCCGCGCTCTCTTCCGCCGGCGCGCCGGGCGGCGGCGCCGGTTGCGCAAGGGCGGGGCTGACGGCGAGCGCTGCAACGGCGAGCGCAATGACTGGCCTCTTCATCATTTTCGCATCCCTCATCGCCCCCGCCCGAAAGCTTAAACGAAGCGCGCGCGAAAATCTGTCGAAATTATTTCATGATGGCGGCGAAGGAAAACAGCGGACGCTTCGTTGATGAATTGGTCCTGCGCGCGGCGGGCGCGACCCGCGCGCCCGCTCTCTCTCTGCACGCGGGACCGCGCGCTTTGCCGGATACGCCCTGCCGCGCAAACGCGAAGAAGACGGCGCCGCGGACGATGACGCCCCCGTCGTCCGCGGCGCTTTCATTCTCGAAAATCTTTCCACCGCTCATCCCGGCGAAAGCCGGGACCCAGATCTGGCAGCATGTGCCGCCGCTTTAGAGGCGCGCTGACGCGCGCGCTGGGTCCCGGCTTTCGCCGGGATGAGCGGAGTAGGGTCGGTCACTTCGTCTCGAACCCAGAGAAAGCGGCGGATTTGACCTTGACCGCCGTGTCAGGAAAATCGGCGAAAACGCCGTCGGCGCCTGCAAGGTAAGCGATCCTCAGTTCGTAATCGGCTGCTGAACCAGCAGCCTTCGCTGAGAGAGTTGCAACATCCATTCCGCTGGCGCCATCCTCAAGCAACTCAGACCAAGCCTGCGCTGCGCCTAAGTCTGGTCGATCATCGCGAAAGGTCCACAGGTGAACAAATAACCCAAGGGCATGAGCCTCACCAATAAACGACGAGTGCGCGCGCCGGTCATCAAAACTAGTGAAACCGCGGAGACGTTTCTCTGCGCCGACACCGTCGGCGTACGCCGACAGGTCGGAGAGAGAGATGTTAGGCGTTGGGACGCTCTCACGACCTTCGAAGGGCGCAATGTAAACAAGCTGCACCAGCTTCGCGTACGTCTTGCCCTTCAATCGCTTCAAAATCTCCGGCTCGAAGGACTGGATGAACACCGGCCCGGCGTCGAACCCTGCGAGCGCTTCGAGGAGCGGCGCCTCAAAATCATGGCCGATCGAGGCGAAGTACCCAGGGTGTTTCGTCTCCGGATAAACGCCGACCGGACGGCCCGCATCTTTCGATCTCGCCGCGACGAGCGCCAGCATCTCGGCGAAGGTCGGAATCTCGAACTTGTCGTCATGCTCTTTCGTTCGCCCCGGGAAGGGCTGGCGCGCGCGCAGGGTCTTGAGCTCGGCGAGCGTGAAATCCTCGACCCACCAGTCCTCCCGCGGTTCGCTTGACGGGTCAGCGTTGGGGCGGCGGCGCGCGGCGAATTCCGGCTTGTCGGCGACATTGGTCGTCGTCGACAGATAGCGATCGTGGCGCGCGACGAGGACGCCGTCCTTCGTGAAGACAAGATCAGGCTCGATCACGTCGGCGCCCTGTTCGATCGCCAGCGCATAGGCTTCGAGCGTATGCTCGGGGAGATAACCGCTCGCGCCGCGATGGGCGATGATGAGCGGCGGCTTGCCGTCGAGCGTCGGCCATTTCACACCAGCCTCCTTTGGCGACGCGCAGGCGCCGAGCGCCGCCATCATGCCCAGAACCATTCGCCGCATGGCGCTCCCCTTCGTGCGATCGGAGGCCTATGCTTCGCGCGCGCTCGTGAAGGAGACAAGTCATGTCCGAAGCCGACGATCTTGAGGCCGAGATCATGGAGAAGGCGCTGAAGCTCGCTGCGCTTCGCCGCGCCGAGCCGGCGGTCGAAATCGACGATTATGAGCTTGAGACGCTGACCGGTCCGACGCGCCTTTCCGCGCTCTTCAGCGATCAGGAGAAGCTTCTCGTCATTCACAATATGGGTCAGGCCTGCCGGTATTGCACGTTATGGGCGGACGGCCTCAACGGCCTCGTGCCCCACCTTGAGGACGCGATGGCGGTGGCGCTGCTGTCGAAAGACTCGCCCGAAACGCAGCGGCGCCTTGCGCAGGATCGCGGCTGGCGCTTTCGCATGGCGAGCCATGGCGGCGGCGCCTACATGAGAGACCAGTGCGACATGCAGG
>CAZOEB010000077.1:0-15685 GCA_964578685.1 uncultured Caulobacterales bacterium | reverse complement strand
CTTATCAGCAGCCCCCACGCCATGCTGCTAACATATTGTTTTTGTTCGACTAAACCCCATCAAACCCTTGCGCGCCCCGTATGAAATGCGCAAGTTTTCGCCGCTAGCGTTGCTTTGATTTGTAACAGGGGGCGTCTGATGTCCGAGACTTCGCCAATCGCCTTGCAGCTTCAGGGTTACCGGCTCGCGACGGCCGAGATCCTTTACCACCTTCCCGATCACCCACGGCTCCTCCAAACCTTTGTCTGGCAGGATTACGACATCGCGCCGCGCTTTCCGGTGCTGAACCGCTTCCTCGAATTCTGGACGCGCCAGATCGAAGGCCGGCTCCACTCGGTGCGCGTGACGGGCAAGGAACTGATCTCCTCCGCCGAGATGCGCCACGGCACGCTGTTCACCGTGCAGTAGACCGATCGCTAAAATTCGATCGATCCAAACCACCTCAAATTAGAGGTTGTTTGGAATGGGTTAGCGTTCAGGCGGACGGGGAAGTTCCATGCGCGCTATTCTGGCTTTTGCCGCGGCGGTGCTGGCCGCGGGATTTGCGCCCGCGGCGGCGGCTGTGTCGCAGTTTCCGACAAGCGTCTTTCAGTCTGCGCCCGGATCGGGCCCAGGAAATATCCTCGGCAATACGCCGGCGACGACGACGCTCTTCAACCGCGGCGCGACGCCGCTGGGGCTTGGCTTCGCCAATCCCATTCAGACCAGCGCCATCATCGGCGAGCGCATCACCATTGATGTGACGACGGTCAGCGCCTCGACGACCTATGTGTTCGTGCGGCTCGGCCGCCTCGTCGGCGGCGTATTCACCAACGCGAACGCAGTGGGTACGACAACGCCGCTTGGCGGCGCGACGACGAACCTTTACGCGCCAGTGACGGGAACAGGGCCGTTGACGCTGCTTCTCGATCCGTTCGAAGCGTCTTGCGCCCTCATCGGCGGGTGCAACGCGCTGATCATCGGCAATTCGACGTTTTCAGCGCCGGGTAGCTCTTTCCGCCTTTCGGTCCTCACCGGCGCGACGCCCGAGCCCGCCGCCTGGGCGCTCATGGTGCTCGGCTTCGGCGGCGTCGCCTGGCGGTTGAAGGCCGCGCGGCGCGAGCGCGCCGTTCTTACCGCCGCCTGAGGGCTGCAACCAATTCTTCCGCAAACGCCGTCAGCGTGTCGTCGCGCGCGCCCATGACGATGATGCGGTCGCCGGCGCGGGCGAGGTCGAGAAGGCGGCTTCCGCAATCGCCGCGCGTCGCCAGCGCTTCGGCTTGGCGGCCGGACGCGGCGACGCCGGCGACGATGTCGCCGCTCGACACGCTGCGGTCGGTGGTGCCGCCGTAATAGACCGGCTCCGGCATCAACAGGATGTCGTCAAAGCCGAGATTGTCCGCGAAACAGGCCGTGAGTTCGGCCTTCATCTTCTTTAGCGGCCCGAAGCCGTGCGGCTGGAACATGACGAGCAGACGGCCCGGAAAATCGTGCAGCGTCTTCAGCGTCGCCGCGATCTTGTCGGGGTTGTGGCCGAAATCGTCGATGACGGCGACGCCGGCCGCTTCCCCAACCAGTTCAAAGCGACGACGCACGCCCTGGAAGTCACCAAGCGCTTTCACGGCGTCCTCGAAGCTCACGCCGGCCGCGACGGACGCGGCGATGGCGGCGAGCGCATTGGCGACATTGTGTCGGCCCGGAACCTTCAGCAAGACGCGCGCCTTCGCTCCCGAGCGCCGGTCGATCGCAGTGAAAGCGACGCTGAAAGGCGCGAGGACGATCGCTTCGGCGCCGAAGTCGGCCTCCGCCTCAATCGCATAGGTCAGGACTTTCTTTGCGCGCGCCTGCAGCGCCGACGCCTCGTCATTGTCGAGATTGAGGACGGCGACTTCGGCGCGCGCCAGGAAATCGCCGAACAGCGCGCGCAGCTCGTCCATCGATTTGTGGTCGAGCGAGACATTGTTGAGCACGGCGATTTTCGGCGTGAACAGCGCGATCGATCCGTCGCTCTCGTCGATCTCGCTGACGAAGGCGGGGCCCGCGCCGACGAGCGCGCTGGTGAAGAGCGCGCCCTCGCGCACGAAGTTCTTCATGACGGCGCCGTTCATCACCGTCGGATCGCGCCCCGTCGCCGAGAGGATCCATGCGATCATCGCGACCGTCGTGGACTTGCCGGAGGTGCCCGCGACGCCGATCGGCGTTTCGGCGTTGTTGAACAGATCGGCGAGAAGGGCGGCCCGGCTCATTCTTTTCGCGCCGAGGCGGATCGCCGCCTGTACGTCCGGCACGGCGTCTTCAACGGCAGCCGACGCGACGAGAATCTGCGCCGGCGAGACGACGCCCGACCCGTCCTGCGGAAAAAGCCTCACGCCCTCGGCGCGCAGATAGTCGAATTTCGGCGCCGTCCGCCCCTGGTCGAGCGCCCGGTCCGACCCTGCGACTTCATGGCCTGACGCGCGCAAGATTAGGGCGAGCGGCAGCATGCCCGACCCGCCGACCCCGCACAGGAAATATTGACGCTTTTCACCCATGGTCGAAGGCCATTAAACGATCTTTCCGAACAACGTCTTATTTGGAGGCGGCGTCAACAAGATGGCGGACAAGGTGCGGATCGCCGTCGTCGCGCCGGCGAACCGGCTGCAGCCCGAAGCGGCGGCCCGCGTCGCGGACATCGCCGCGCGAGAATTCGCCGCCAAGGTGTCGCTGACGTTTCATCCGCAGTGCTTTCTTTCGAGCGGCCATTTTGCGGGCGACGATGCGGCGCGCTCGGCCGCCTTTCTCGAAACCGCGAATGACGCGGGCGTCGACGCTGTCTGGTTTGCGCGCGGCGGGTATGGCTCCGGCCGTCTGGACGACGCGCTGTTCGCCAAGCTTGGGCGCCATGCGCGCGACAAGATCTATTTCGGCTATAGCGACATGGGCTTCCTGATGGCGCGGCTTCAGCGCGACGGCATCGGAGAATGCGTTCATGGCCCGATGGTCTCGGACATCAACCGCGACGGCGGCGAAGCGGCAGTGATGCGCGCCTTGCGATTTCTGGCCTGGCGCGACGAGGCGGGTCTTGAGCCCTCAGGCGGGCGGCGCTTCGCCTTCAACCTCACAGTCCTGTCGAACCTGCTCGGCACGCCGGCGGAGCCCGACTTCTCTGGCGCTGAAATCCTTATCGAGGATGTCGACGAACAGCATTACCGCATCGACCGCGCGCTCTTGCATGTGACGGCGAGCGCCAATGTGCGCGCTTCGGCGGGATTGCGCTTGGGGCGGTTCAGCCGCATTCCGGAAAACGATCCGCCCTTTGAAAGGACCGTCGAAGAGATCGTTCGCTATTGGTGCGATCGCGCGAGGATCCCTTATCTTGGAGCCGCCGACATCGGCCATGACGCCGGAAACAAAATCGTTCCTTTCCCGGTTCGCGTGCCGGCGGCGTAGTCTGCGCGGCGTTTAGGGGCTGATCGTCAGCATGCGAAACAGTCAGAAGCGTAGGAAAATTCCCTGATATTTCAGAGCACAATATGCGATTTCTCACCCTTTTAATTAACCGAATCGCTATTGACCGGAATCGGCGGCGATGGTCATGGTCGCGTTTCGCTTTCCCGTCTGGAGTCAACGCTTGATTTTCGGCCTCGACGCCTACGCGCCCTTGGTCGCGGGAATCGGTTTGCTCGCTCTTCTGGTCGCCTTCGCGACAGAGTGGCGTCCGCCGGAGGTGACGGCGCTCGTCGCTGTCGGAGCGTTCCTTCTGGTCGGATTGCTGCCGAGCGCCGACCTTGTTGATTCGCTCGCAAACTCCGCGCCGGTGACGATCGGCGCGATGTTCATCATCTCCTCCGGGCTCGTGCGCACCGGCGTGCTGGAGGAGCTGGCGCGGTCGATCATCAAGCGCGTCGACAAGCGGCCTAACCTCGCGATCCTGGGTTATCTCGTCATCGTCGCGGTGTTGTCGGCGTTCATGAACAACACGCCGCTCGTCATGCTGATGATCCCCGTTGCGATCGCCCTCGCCAATCAGGTGGGCGAGGCGCCGTCGCGGCACCTGATCCCGCTCTCATATGTCGCCGTGCTGGGCGGCATGATGACGCTTATCGGCACCTCGACGAACATCCTCGTCGACGGCGTCGCGCGCGAGCGCGGGATCGAGCCGTTCCACATCTTCGAACTTTTGCCTGTCGGGGCGGTCGTCACGGCGGTCGGCATCGTTTTCGTCTTCCTGTTCCGGAGATTTCTCCCCGAACGGATGGCGATGGCGTCTTTGCTCGGCCGAAATGAAACGCCGCGCTACATGGTTGAGCTTGCGATCGAAGCGGAAAGTCCGTTCATCGGGCGGCGCGCACTCGACATAAAGGAATTCAACGAGGCCGACAGCCGCCTGCTCGACGTCGTGCGCGGCGACGCTTCGCTCCGGCGCGAAATGGGCGATGTCGTGCTCGCGGAAGGCGACATCGTCGTCTTGCGCTCGCCGATGAAGGAAATTCTCGGCTTCAAGCAGAAGCCGGAACTGCAGACGCCGGACGGCGGACTTCAGCCCCTGAGCGCGCGCTCCTCAATTCTCGTGGAGATACTTCTTGCGCCGGGGGCGGCCTTTATCGGCAAGACGCTGCGCCATCTGCGCCTGCGCCGCCGTTACGGTGTCTACCCGGTGGCGCTGCACCGGCGCAGCGCCAACCTGCAGGACCGTTTCGAATACACCCCCCTCGAAGTCGGCGACACGCTTCTTATCGAGGGCGCGCCGGAAGACCTGAAGCGCCTTTGCGACGACAACGATCTCGTCAACGTCGCCATGCCGCGCGAGCGCGCAGTCAAGCGCACGCACGCGCCGATCGCGATTGCGACCATGCTTGGCGTCATCATCCTCGCATCATTCGAGGTTATGCCGATCGCGGGGCTCGCCGCCATCGGCGCCGGCGTCGTGCTGGCGACGAAATGCGTCGAGGCGGATGAGGCGTTCGACTCCGTCGACTGGCGAATCCTGATTCTCATCATCTGCATGCTCGCGATCGGCAAGGCGATCGAGAATTCAGGACTGATAACCATCATCGTCAACGCCGCGACGCCGCTTCTCATGAAGACGTCGCCAATCGTCGCCCTGGCGCTCGTTTTCGTCCTGTCGATGTTCCTGACGGAGCTGATCTCGAATAACGCGGTCGGGGTGATCCTGACGCCGCTGGCGATCAGCCTCGCCGAAGCCCTCAGCGTCGATCCGCGCCCCTTTGTCGTCGCGGTCATGTTCTCTGCAACCTGCGCGTTCATGACTCCGATCGGCTACCAGACGAACACGCTCGTCTACAGCGTCGGCGGGTACAAGTTCACGGACTATCTGCGGCTCGGGACGCCGCTGAACTTCATCACTGCGTTCATCTGCATCCTGCTCATCCCGGTATTCTGGCCGCTCTGATTGTGCCGGGGCGCGGGGAAAGCTAGGAAACCTTCAAAGTTTGGCTTTTCAAGGAGTATTTCATGAAGCCGGTCCTCCTCGCCTCCGTTTCGATCCTCGCCGCATTCGCGGCCAGCGCCTGCAATCGCGGGGGCGAAGTAAAAAAAGCGGAGGAGACGGCGTCGGCCGCCGCTGCGCCCGCCTCGACCGGGGAGCCGGACGGCGCAGCAGCGCCAGCCGCCGGTGACAATGCGGCGAAGTCGGAGAAATTCCTCGCCGAGAACGCGACGAAAGAGGGCGTGAAGACGACCGCGTCGGGCCTCCAGTATCAGGTGCTCGCGGAGGGCCCCGCCGGCGGCTTTTCGCCCAAGGAAACCGACATCGTCGATGTTCACTATGTCGGCACGCTAATCGACGGCGTCGAGTTCGACTCCTCGCGCGCCCGCGGCGCCGCCGCGCGGTTCCCGCTCAATCAGGTGATCCCCGGCTGGACGGAAGGCGTGCAGCTGATGAGCGAAGGCGACCGCTTCCGCTTCTATGTGCCGTCCGAGCTTGCTTACGGCGAGCAGGGAACGCCCGGCGGACCGATCGGACCCAATGAAGCCCTCATCTTCGACGTGGAGCTATTGAAAGTGACCAATCCGCAGCGCAACGCTGAAACCGCCGCCAAGTTCCTCGCCGACAACGGCAAGAAGTCGGGCGTCAAGACGACCGCGTCGGGGCTTCAATATCAGGTGCTGACGGAAGGCGCCGCGGGCGGCAAGCAGCCGACCGACGCCAGCAAGGTCTCGGTCCATTATGAGGGCCGCCTCGTCAACGGAACGGTCTTTGACAGCTCCTACCAGCGCGGCGAGCCGATCGAGTTTCCGCTGAACGCCGTCATCCCCGGGTGGACCGAAGGCGTGCAGCTGATGAGCGAAGGCGACAAGTTCCGCCTCTTCATCCCGCCTGCGCTCGCCTATGGCGAAGGCGGCACGCCCGGCGGCCCCATCGGCCCGAACGAAGCGCTGATCTTCGATGTCGAGCTGCTGAAGGTCGTCGACTGATTTGGCGCGCCCTCCGGAGGCCGTCAGTCTACAGAGCTTCCGCCTTTCTACTTGCCTCCGTCACCCCGGGGCGTCGCAAAGCGACGAACCCGGGGTCCATCTTCGGTTGCGTGCCGCGCCGTGGATCCCGGGTTCCGCGCGTCGCGCGGCCCCGGGATGACGGAATGCGATAGGGGCGATTGTCTCTCCCAAAAAGGCGAACAAGGATTGTCCGGCGCTTCGTTCAACTGCGTGCAGCCGGCCGGCGCGCGAAGATGAAATAGACCGCGAGGCCGATCCCCATCCAGATGAAGAAGCGCAGCTGCGTCGCCGCCGGCAGGCTGAAGAACAAATAGAGGCAGCCGAGGATCGCCAGCACGGCGACGACGGGGCCCAGCGGAACCTTGAACGGGCGCGCGCGGTTCGGCTCCCTTACGCGCAGGATGATGAGCGCGACAGCGGTGGCGACGAAAGCGCAAAGCGTGCCGGCGTTTGCAAGTTCGGCGATTGTCGCCAGCGGCAGCACGCCCGCCAAGGCGGAGCAGACGACGCCCGTCAGGATCGTCATCGCGACCGGCGTTCCGCTCTTCTTGTCGACGGCGCCGAGGCGCCGCGGCAAGAGCCCGTCGCGGGCCATCACGAAGAAGATGCGGCTCTGACCGTACATGAAGGCGAGGATGACGGTCGGCAGGGCGATGACGGCGGCGGCGGCGATGGCGGCGGCGGCCTCGCCATGGCCGAGATTGCGAAGTATGTGCGCGAGCGGCTCGCTGGAGGTGGAAAACTCCTTGAAGGGCAGGGCTCCGACAGCGGCGGCGGCGACGGTCATATAGATCAGCGTACAGACGAGCATCGAGCCGATGATGCCGACTGACAGGTTCCGGCCCGGATCTTTGGTCTCCTCTGCGGCCGTCGACACGGCGTCGAAGCCGTAAAAGGCGAAGAAGATGATCGCCGCCGCCGACATTACGCCGCGATCGGCGCCGTTTTCGTCCGTCGTCGCCGCAAAGCCGTAGGGCGAAAAGGGCTCGAAATTCGCAACGTCGAAAGCGGGCAGGGCGAGCGCCACGAATATCGCCAGGGCGACGATCTTCACGACGACGAGCGCGGCGTTGACGTTCGCGCTCTCGCGTACGCCCACAAGCAGCATGCCCGTCACCGCTGCGATGATGACGATGGCGGGCAAGTTTAGGATACCGGGGTTTTCAGGATCGCCCGGCCCGGCGGTGAGAAGCCCCGGCAAATCGACGCCGAGCCCTGTGAGAAACCCCGTCGCATAGCCGGACCAGCCGACAGCGACAGCGGAGCACACGACTGAATATTCCAGAATAAGCGCCCAGCCGACGAGCCAGGCGACGATCTCGCCCATCGAAGCGTAGGAATAGGTGTAGGCGCTGCCCGACGCGGGGATCATCGTCGCAAGTTCGGCGTAAGCGAGCGCGGCGAAGACGCAGATGGCGCCGGCGACCGCGAACGAAAGCATGACGGCCGGCCCCGCACGCTCGGCCCCGACGCCGACCAGCGTATAAATCCCGGTGCCGACGATAGCGCCGACGCCGAGCAGCACGAGATGCCAGGCGGACAAGGTCGGCTTCAGGCGATCGGGCGCCTTCTCATCGACAAGCGCGTCGATCGGTTTCTTGCGAAAGATGTCGGACAAGAGCGCCCCTCCCAGATTTCGGGGCGCACTGTCGGCTGGTTCCACGGCCTGAGGCAAGGTGACGGGGCGCCCCGTTCCGGTGCGAGGTCGCTTCGCGTAAGCCATCCATGTAAGAGAAGGTTTTTCTATCGCAGGTGACGCATGAAACCGAAGCCCCTTGACCGCGCCGCCGTTGCAGAGCGTCTGAAAACCCACCCGCTGTGGACGCTTGAGGAGAGCGGGCTCGCCATTTCCCGAAGGCTCCGATTCGCGGACTTCAACGCCGCCTTCGGGTTCATGGCGCGGGTGGCGCTCGCCGCCGAAAAGGCCGATCACCACCCGGAATGGTCGAACGTCTGGAACCGGGTCGACATCCGCCTCACGACCCATGACGCCGGCGGCCTCACGCAGCGGGATTTCGACCTCGCCGCCTTCATCGACGCCGCGGCGGGCGGCGCGACACAATAAAGCCTTGGGGCCGCCTTTGTGGCGCCCGGGGAACGCAGCTAGATCAAAGGGCGCGATTTAGGAATCGCGCCGGTTGATCTAGTTTATCGCGGACGCGTCGTTTAGGCGAAAAAACGCGCACACTTATTCGCTCGCCGCTCCATGGTGCGGCGAAAGCTGAGGGAAGACTGGAAATGGCGACGATCGCGCTTGTCGATGACGACGAAAACATCCTGACTTCGGTCTCCATGGCGCTCGAAGCCGAAGGCCATACGGTGAAGACCTATGAAGACGGCGCGAAGGCGCTTTCGGAGATATCCGCCTCGCCGCCGGACCTTGTCGTCTCCGACATCAAAATGCCGACGATGGACGGCATGGAGCTTCTTCGCCGCATTCGTCAGGGGTCGGATCTTCCGCTCATCTTCCTGACTTCGAAGGATGAGGAGATCGACGAAGTGCTCGGCCTCACCATGGGCGCCGACGACTATGTGAAAAAGCCGTTCTCCCAGCGCCTCCTGCTCGAGCGCGTGAAGGCGGTGCTCCGTAGACGGAGCGCTGCGCCCGCGCCGACGAAAGAGGAAGAAAAGCAGATCATCCGCCGCACCAGCCTGACGCTCGATCCGATGCGTCACGCGTGCCTGTGGAAGGGAATGCCGGTGACGCTGACCGTCACGGAATTCCTCATCCTTGAAGCGCTCGCGCAGCGCCCGGGCTTCGTGAAAAGCCGCGATTCGCTGATGGACGCGGCCTATGACGATCAGGTCTATGTCGACGACCGCACGATCGACAGCCACATCAAGCGCATCCGCAAGAAATTCAGGATGGTCGATCCCGAGTTCGACGCCGTCGAGACGCTTTACGGCGTCGGGTACAAATACAAGGAGAGCTGATCGAGCGCATGTCCGAGGGGGCGGCCAAACGACCGCGCCGCGCCATTCGCCGGCTGCGTCCAGGCGTCGCCGTTTCGCGGCTGACGCTGACGATCGTGCTCGCCAATTTCATCGGCCTCCTCATCCTGCTCGTCGGGTCGCTCGGCGTCACGCAATATCGCGACGGTCTCGTTCAGGCGAAACTCGAAGGCGTGCGCGCGCAGGCGCAGCTCTTCGCCGACGTGCTGGCGCAGGTCGCGATCAGCGAAACGGAATGCGCGCCGGTCTACGCCGACGACGCCGCCGCGACCGGGTCCGCCGTGTGCGGGCTTTCCCTGTCGCAGCGCGACGTCAACGAGGTCTTCAACCGAGTCTGGGACAGCTTTGAGGGACGCGTGCGGATCTTCGCCGCGCCGCAGACGAATGACGACCCGCCCGTCAAGGACGCCGCCGCGCTGCTCATCGACGACGTGATGCTGCGCGCCGACGAGATCGTGGTCGAACCCCTGGCGCCGGTCGAGGAGGCGAGCGCCGACAACGCGATCTGGCGTCTTGCGCGCTCGGCGGAGACGTTCCTGAAGCGGTTCATGACCGGCGGTTTCCGCCGCGACGCCGAACGCCGCACGATTGAGGCCGAGCTCAATGAAGCGCTCGCTTCTTCGCCTTTCGTAGAGGAGCGCGGCGCGACCTCCGTGCGGTTCAATGAAGACGGCGAGCTTGTGGCGTCGGTTTCGGTGCCGATCCGGCGCGTACAGGCGATTTACGGCGTCGTCACCGCGGAGATCGGCGGCATCGAGGATCTCGTGGCGGACGCGCGGCTCGCGATCCTCCCGTTTTTTGGGCTCGCCTGCGCCGCCGCTTTGCTCACGTCGCTGCTGCTGACAACGGCGATCGCGCAGCCGATCCGTCAGCTCGCTGTCGCCGCCGACAAGGTGCGCGAAGGTCTTGCCGCCGCGGGGCGCGCGCGCATTCCTGATTTTTCGAGCCGAAAGGACGAGATCGGCGAATTGTCGGCGTCGTTGCGCTCGATGACGCAGGCGATCTACGCGCGCATCGACGCGATCGAGAGCTTCGCCGCCGACGTCGCGCATGAGCTGAAGAACCCGCTGACGTCGATCAGGAGCGCAAGCGAAACGCTCGACATCGCGACGAAGCCCGAAGCGCGCGAGAAGCTGATGGGCGTCATCAAGAAAGACGTCGCGCGCATGGACCGCCTCATCACCGACATCTCGAACGCGTCGCGCCTCGACGCCGAACTCGCCCGCGAGGCGCGCGAAGCGGTTGATCTCCGCAAGCTGCTCACCGATATCGCCGACCTCTATCGCATGACCGCCAAGACGAATGAGGCGCGCGTCGTCTTCGACCCGTCGGGCGCGCCGGTTTACCTCTTCGGCAATGCGACGGCGCTCGGGCAGGTCTTCCGCAACCTCATCGACAATGCGCGATCGTTTTCGCCGCCGGGCGGGGAGGTGCGCGTGTTCCTTATTCCGCCGACCGATCGCGACCGGATCATTCAGGTGATCGTCGACGATGACGGGCCCGGCATCCCGCCCGACGCGCTCGAGAAAATCTTTTCGCGCTTCTACACCAAACGCCCGCAAGGCTCCGCCTTCGGCAATAACTCAGGGCTCGGCCTTGCGATCTCCCGGCAGATCGTGACGAGCCATGACGGAGTGATCTGGGCTGAGAACCGCAGCGACGACAGCGGCGCTGTCAAGGGCGCAAGATTCATCGTTGAATTGCCGGGAGCTTGAAGTTTGTATGAGGAGCAAGTCTCGTAAAGAAGCGCCACTTCCCTCCCTTGCGAGGGGAGGTCCTTCACATGTGAAGAACGTCACCCCGGGGCGCGACGAAGTCGCGAACCCGGGGTCCATCTTTCAGGAGGCGCCAGGGTCGTGGATTCCGGGTTCCGCGCGTCGCGCGGCCCCGGAATGACGGCGCAATCGTCACCTGCGATAGCCCTGTTTGAGACGGCATGGCCTTCGTAGAATTCCTCTTACGCCTGCCCGCTCTCGCGCAAGCGGGAGGGGGCGACGGCTCGCGTCGCCCGCGTGCAACAGTCCTTCCCGCTTGAGGGAAGTCAGTCGTATGAACGGTCACATGTCTGCTGTCCCCCTCCACGCCACGGCGATCGCGCTCGCCGTCGACGCTGACGGTCCGCTGGCGGGCGTTCTCCTTCTTGGGCCTTCGGGGTCGGGAAAATCGACATTAGCGCTTGCGGCGATTGAGACGTGTCCTTTCCGGCGCTCGGCGCTCGTCGCTGACGATCAGGTGGCCATCGCCCCCGGCGGCGCGGCGTCGGCGCCTGAGCCTCTTGAGGGGTTGATTGAAGTGCGCGGTTACGGCCCGGCGCGCGTCCCGTTCGTAAAGTCGGCGCGGCTTGTCGCGGCCTTCGATCGCGGTCTCGACGCCCCGCGCGTTCCCGTCATCGAAATACGCAGCTTCGCGCCGGGCGCCGACCTGCCGGTCATTCCCTTTCGCCGGGCCGGCGCGGAGGCGGCTGCGGCGCATCGTCTCCGCGTAATCGTTCGACAAGTTTTATGTGGACAAATCGGCGAAGACCCGCAGGATGCGCGGCCTTGAAGGGGGTCTGAGCCGGAATGATCGGCCTAGTGATCGTCACCCATGGACGGTTGGCGCAGGATTTCGTCGCCGCCGTAGAGCATGTCGTCGGCCCGCAATCCGCGATTGAGACGGTCGCGATCGCCGCCGACGACGATATGGAACAGCGGCGCAGCGAAATTCTCGCCTCAGCGCGGCGCGTCGACGACGGCGCCGGCGTCATCATCCTCACCGACATGTTCGGCGGCACGCCGTCCAATCTTGCGATTTCGGTTATGGCCAAGGCGAATGCGGAAGTGATCGCCGGCGTCAACCTGCCGATGCTGATCAAGCTCGCGTCGATCCGCTCGAGCCTGCCGCTCAAGGACGCCGTCGCAGCCGCGCATGAAGCGGGCCGCAAATATATCAATGTCGCGTCCTGGGTGCTGTCAGGCGAACGCGGGTGAGGCGATGCCCGCCGCCGATCCGACCGAAGTCTCCGCCGATGTTCTGATTGTCAACCGTCGCGGCCTGCACGCGCGCGCCTCGGCGAAGCTCGCGGCGGTCGCCGGTTCTTTTGACGCGAGCGTGCGCGTCTCGAAGGACGGCGTCACCGTCGGCGCGCGGTCCATCATGGGACTGATGATGCTGGGCGCGGGCAAGGGCTCAACCGTCACGATCGCGGCAAGCGGCGATCAGGCGCGCGAGGCGCTCGACACCCTGATCGGGCTCATCGCCGATAGGTTCGGGGAAGGGGAGTGAAGCCTAACTCAACGCTCCCGCCGGACCGCCGCCCTGCACGAGGACCTTCTGGCCGTCGCGCAGGCGTTCGCCGCCGCGGATGACGACGCGGTCGCCGGCCTTGATCTCGCCGATCGCTTCAATGAGGTCGCCGTCCGCAGCGCCAAGTTCGACATCGACCTGCTTGGCGACGTCGTCTGCGCCGACGACGAAGACGCTGACGCGGTCGGCGCGCAGGATCAGGGCGTCGCGGTGCACGGCGACAACGCGCTTTTTCGCGGTGCGCGGCAGCCGCACCTCGACCGCGGCGCCGACGCGCCAATCCGTCTCGGGAAGGCCGAGGCGGACTTCGAGCGTGCGGGTCTGTTCGTCTCCGACCGGCACGACGGCGCGCACCGGCGCTTCGACAGTCTGATCGCCGTTTTTCACCGAGATGATGTCGCCCGGCGAGACGCTGGCGAGGAGCGAGTCGGAGGCCCGCGCGGCGACTTCGAGGTCTTCGGTGTTGACGAGCCGTAGGATCGGCGCGCCGGGGCTGACGAATTCACCGACATCCGTCTGACGCGCGACGATGCGGCCCGCGAAGGGCGCTTTGACTTCGGTGCGTTCAAGAGCGGTCTCAGCGCGGCGCAGCGTCACGCGCGCGCGGGCGAGATCGTGGCGGGCCGCGTCGCGATTGGCGCGCAGTTCGTCGATCGTCGCTTCAGACTCGCCGCCGTCCTCGCCGAGCCCTTCGTAACGCTCGACGAGTTTTGCGAGCTGCTCGGCGCGGGCGGCGAGGCGACCGATGTCGGCGCGCGCCTCATCGCGGCTCGCGGCCGCGTCGGCGGGGTCGATCCGGGCGATAATCTCGCCCTTCTTAACTTCCGCGCCGATTTCCGCGACCCAGACGATGGGGCCGGGCGTCGCCGCCGCGATCTGGCTGTCGCTCATGGAGACGACCGAACCGGGCGCGCCGGCGTGCGGGGCGAGCTCGGTCATGACCGCTTCAGCGATCCTAACCGGCGCCGGCGGCGGGCCCTGCGGCGCGGCCGCCTCAGCGGCGTCCGCCTTCGGCTGGAAGACGCCGGTGACGAATGCGCCGCCGGCGGCGAGAGCGAGAACGCCGGCCGCGGCGAGCAGCGGAGTCTTCTTCAAGAGATTGGGGATGCGAACCATAAGACCCTCCGATTATTCCGCAGGCTGAAGGACGAGGCCGCCGGCGCGCGCTCCCGACCGTTTTTCCGCGCCGAGCTGCAACAGCGCCGGCGTCAGCATCAAGGTGAACAGGGTCGACACGGTCATGCCGCCGAAGATGACGGTGGCGAGGCCGCGGTAAATCTGCGCGCCTTCGCCCGGCGCAAGGATCAACGGCGCCATGCCCATCAGCGTCGTCGCCGTCGTCATGAAGATCGGGCGCACGCGCAGGCGCAGCGCCTCGCGCACGGCGTCCCGGCGCGACATGCCCTCCGCCTCGGACTGGCGCGCCTGCTCGACGAGCAGGATGGCGTTGTTGACGACGATGCCGAGGAGAATGATGAAGCCGATCATCCCCAGAAGATCGAGCGGCGTCGGATTGACGAGGTTGAGGAGCCTGATGGCGATGATCCCGCCGACGGCCGCCATCGGAATGGTGATGAGAACGATCGCGGCGTCGCGCACCGACTTGAAGAGCGCCGCCATGATCAGGAACAGGATCGCCACGGCGAGCAGGAAATTGCCGCCGAGATTGCTGACGGCGCGCTTCAGGCTGTCGGCTTCGCCGGCGTATTTCACGCTCGCGCCCTCGGGGAGAGCCGCATAAATGTCTTTCTCCGCCTTCTCCTTGATCGCGGCGACCATGTCGCCGAGCGCGAGGCCCTCCGGCGCGTTGATGGCGAGGGAGAGCGTCCGGCGCCCGTCGCTGCGCGCGATCTGCTGCGGTCCGACGGTGCGCTTGAAGGTCGCGAGTTCGCCGAGCGGGACGGACCCGCCGCGCGGCGTCGCGATCGGCACCGTCGAGAGATATTCCGGCTCGCCCCATTCATCCGCTTTGAGGATGATGTCGATGCGCCCGTCCTCGTGGAAGAATTCGCCGAGCCACAGGCCGTCGCCGAGCGCGCGCACGGCGCTCGCTATGCTCTGGCGCGTCATGCCGACTTCCGCGATGCGCCGGTCGTTGGGGACGAGGGTGATCTCCGGCGCCACGACTTGCGGGTCGGGGTTCGGCCAGACGGTCGCGCCGGGCAGCGCCGCCGTGATGATGTCGACGACGCCAGGCGCGGAGGCCATCAATGCGTCATAATCCGCAGCCTGAAGATCGATGCGGAAATCTCCGCCGCCGCCGAAGTCGCCGAAGAGATCGCCCTGCCGCGCAAAGGCGCGCGTATCGGGGAAGCCGACGAGGATCTCCTCGTTGACGATTTTCTCAAGGCGCGCCATGTCGGACTGCTTTTTCGGGCGCACGCCGATATTGCCGCCCCAATTGCCCGAATAGAGATAATAGTTGAGGAGCGCCGGTTCCTTTTCACCCTTCATGTAAGGATCGAGCCGCGCCACGACGACTTCGGCGAATTCTTCGCGGATCGTGTCGGCGTTGGCGCCGGACGGGAAACCGATGAAGCCGTCGATCGCCGCGCGCTTCACCGGCGGCAGATAGTTGAGCGACGGGAAGAGCAGGATGCTGAGCGCCACTGGAACGGCGGTGAGGCCTGCGATCCACGCATAGCGCCTGCCCGGCGTCGAGGTCAGCGCCATGACGACGTCCGGCGCGCGCTCGAAGAAGCCCTGAGCCTTGGACGCGACCGCCTTCGGCTTGGCCTTCATCAAATAGGCGGCCGCCGTCGGCAGCACTGTCGCGGCGACGATGAGGCTGAAAGTGACCGCCACAGCGATCGTCAAGGCGAGGTCGGCGAACAGCTGCCCCTCGACATCCTCGAAGAACATCACCGGCACGAAAACGGCGACAGTCGTCACCGTGGAGGCGAAGAGCGCGCCGAAGACCTGGCCTACCGCCTTCGAGGCGGCCTCTCGCGGTTCAAGACCCTCTTCGCGAAGGCGGACGAAATTCTCCATCACGACGATCGCCGCGTCGAGCACCATGCCGGTTGCGAAG
>CAZOEB010000076.1:0-16043 GCA_964578685.1 uncultured Caulobacterales bacterium | reverse complement strand
ACCAAGCGATTCCAATGTCAAGGAAATATTAGGGTAAAGAATTATGGTTAACGCGTGGGGCGCGGTTCGCCCCGCCCTACGCGGCCTTGTCGATCGCGGCGAGATGCGCGCGCTTTTGGCCTTCTTCGAGGAAGGCGCCGGCGAAGGAATTCCGCGCCAGCGCGCGAATATCATCTGCATCGAGATCGAGCGCTGCGATGACCGCTTCGAAATTCGCCATCACATAGCCGCCGAAATAGGCCGGGTCGTCGGAATTGACCGTCGCTTTCAGCCCCGCGGCGAGCATGCGTTTCAGGGGATGGGCGCGCATGTCCTTGACGACGCGGAGCTTCAGGTTCGAGAGCGGGCACACGGTCAGCGTCATGCCGCTGTCTTTGAGGCGCGCGACGAGCGCTTCGTCTTCCAGGCTGCGATTGCCATGGTCGAGCCGGTCGATTTTCAAGAGATCGAGCGCTTCGCGCACATAGTCGGGCGGGCCTTCCTCGCCGGCATGGGCGACGAGTTTCAACCCGCGCTCGCGCGCGGCGGCGAAGACGCGCGCGAATTTCGACGGCGGATGCCCGACCTCAGAGGAGTCGAGCCCGACCCCGGCGATGCGGTCGAGCCACGGTTCGGCTTCCTTGAGGCAGGCGAAGGCGTCCTCTTCAGGGAGATGGCGCAGGAAGCAGAGGATCAGCTTCGACGTCATGCCGAATTGCGCGCGGCTCATCGAGAGCGCCGTCAGGATTCCGCTGATCGCCGTGTTGAAGGGAACCCCGCGCGCGGTATGGCCCTGCGGATCGAAGAAGATCTCCGCATGGCGCACATTGTCGGCGCGCGCGCGGTTGAGATAGGCCATGGTGAGGTCGAAAAAATCTTCCTCCGTACGCAGAACATTCATGCCCTGATAATAGATGTCGAGAAAATCCTGGAGATTCGAAAAGGCGTAAGCGGCGCGCACCTCCTCGACCGAACGGAAGGGAATGTCGACCTTGTTGCGCTTTGCGAGCGCGACCAACATTTCAGGCTCAAGGCTGCCCTCGATGTGAAGATGCAGTTCCGCCTTCGGAATTCGGCGGGCGAAAGCGATGAGGTCGGATTTGGTCATTTGGTCAATCGTGAATAGCGAACAGTGAACGGCAGGATCGGCGCCCGTCCGAGGCGACGCAACCCCCATTCACTATTCACCATTCACCCCCTTCAAAACAACGCCCGTTCCTCGATCGACAATCCGTCGACATCGACGAACTGCGCCGCGCCGTTCGATTTCCGGATCGTGAACGCGGCCTTCTCGAACGCGTTATAGGCCGGCGCCTCAACCGTATCGACGGCGATGAAGCGCGCCTTCGCTTCCTCACGCGTCAGCGTGAGATCGATGTAGCCGTGGTCCTCGCCCGAGAGATAACGGACGTCGGGATTTTCCTGATTGGTGAGGAGCGCGTATTCGGCGCCTTTGCCGCCGAGAAAGGATTTCCGGTAGGGCGACGGCGACGTCACCGAATTGACGCCGAGTTCGACGCCGACATGCGCGCCGTCGCGGGCGACGAGATTGTTCGCCCACCATGTATGCGTGTCGCCGGTGACGACGATGACGCCTTCGGCTTTCTGTCGGCGCAGCGCGTCGTAAAACCGCTCGCGCGCGGCCGGGTATCCGTCCCAGGCGTCAAGATTGGTCGGCAGCCCGAGCGTCGAGAACTGAACGAAGGCGCGCGCCTGGTCCCATTCCTTCTGGAGCGCGACGATGTCCTCTTCGCTGACACGCGGGGCGAGATTGGGCGCCGTCACCTTCGCCATGATGATCTGGTTGGCGATCAGGCGCCACGGCTCGCCGCGTTCCGCCGACCGTTTCATGGCCTTCGCGATATGGCCGAGCTGAGCCTCGCCGAGCATGCCGCGGTCGGCGCCCCACAGCGTCTCGTCGCGAAACTTCCTGACCGCTTCGGCGTCCGTCAGCGTCGGGACGATGTCGTTGTATTTGATCTGCGCGGCGCGGGCCATCAGCCGCGTTTCGAGGGTGACGAGCGTCAGGAGATCGCCCCAGCTCCATGCGCGGAACAACGCCTCGCGCGCGGCGCCCGGCGCAGGGTCGCGCACCGGCATCCACTCGAAATAGGCCTGCAGGGCGGCGCGCTTTCTGTCCTCCCAGGTTCCTTCGGTCTCGGGGTCGTGATTGTTGGCGCCGCCGGACCACGCGTTATCCGCCGTTTCGTGATCGTCCCAGACGGCGATGAGCGGGTGGGCGGCGTGCATCGCCTGCGACGCGGGATCGGCCTTGTACTGCCCGTGGCGGCGGCGATAGTCGGCGAGCGTCAGGATTTCGTGGCCGGGCTCGTGATTGCGATCAAGCGCCCGACCCGAATCGCCGCCGTAACCGTCGGTTCCGTATTCGTAGATGTAGTCGCCGAGATGGAGAACCGCATCGAGCCCGTCCTCGCGCGCGATGCGGTCATAGACGTTGAAATGCCCGAACGGGTAATTCGAGCATGAAATGACGGCGAAACGCGCGCTTTCGAGGCGCCCTTCCGGGACCGTCCGCGTACGTCCGATCGGCGAAACGGCCTCGCCGGCGCGGAAGCGGTAGAAATAGCGCCGCCCGGATTTGAGGCCCGCTGCGACCGCCTTGCAGGTGAAATCGTTTTCCGGCGCGGCGACGATCTCGCTTTCGACGACGGGACGCGCGAAATCTTCCGTCTCCGCGACCTGCCACGCGACGGTCTGGGGCTCAGGCGCCGCAGGCGTGAGGCGCGACCAGATGACGACGCTCGTCGCATCCGGATCGCCGCTCGCGACGCCGTGCGCGAAGGCGCCGCCGGCGCCCGCAGCGACAGCGTCGAAGGGCGATGTCGCCGGCGCCTTGGCGCAGGCGGCGGCCCCGCCGGCGAGTGCTGTGGAAAGCGCCGCGCGGCGCGTGATTACGGTCATGACAGAACCCCTCCGATTTTGCGTCGATTATAGCGCATTCGGCTCGTCGCTGCGTGCTTCTATCGCAGTGAAAATGGTCTAGGGTTACGACCGATTCGTGACAGCAGGGGTGTTTTCCACATGGCGACGATCTTCATGGGACGAGCGGCGACGCTCGCAGCGCTCATCGGTCTTGCGGCCTGCGCGCCGCAACCGAAAGAACCGCAGCCGGGCGCGCTCGAGACCGCAGGAAAGCCGAGCCGCTGGGCGGCCGATCCCTTTCCATCGACGTATCAGCCCTACGCGTCCGGCGTGACCGCCATCCGCGGCGCGACCGTCCTCACCGGCGCAGGGACGAAGATCGACAATGGCACCGTGATCCTCAGCGGCGGCAAGATCGCCGCTGTCGGCGGCGCCGATGTCGCCATCCCGGACGGCGCGACCGTGATCGAGGCGAGCGGAAAATTCGTGACGCCCGGCGTCATCGACATTCATTCCCATCTCGGCGACTACCCCTCGCCCGCGATGGAATCGACGTCCGACGGCAATGAAGCGACGGCCCCCAACACCGCGCAGGTCTGGGCCGAACATTCTGTGTGGCCGCAAGACCCCGGCTTCACCCGCGCGCTCGCCGGCGGGATCACTTCGCTGCAAGTTCTACCCGGCTCGGCGAATCTTTTCGGCGGGCGCTCGGCGATTTTGAAGAACGTGCCCTCGCGCACGGTGCAGGGCATGAAATTTCCGGGGGCGCCTTACGGCCTCAAGATGGCGTGCGGGGAAAACCCCAAGCGCGTTTACGGCGAGAAAGGCGGGCCGGCGACCCGCATGGGCAATTTCGCCGGCTATCGCGCCGCGTGGATCGAGGCCGCGGACTACAAGAAGAAATGGGAAAAGTACTGGGACGATAAGGAGGCCTTCGACAAGAAGAAAGGCGCGAAACCCGCCGCCGGAGCCGAAGAGGCGAAAGAGCCCGAGGCGCCGACGCGCGATCTGAAGCTTGAGACCTTAGCGATGGCGCTGAACGGCGACATCGTCGTCAACATGCACTGCTATCGCGGCGACGAGATGGCGCTTGTCATCGATATGGCGAAGGAGTTCGGCTATAAGGTGACGACCTTCCACCACGGCGTTGAAGCCTACAAGGTCGCCGATCTCCTCGCCGAGAACGGCATCTGCGCGGCCGTCTGGGCCGACTGGTGGGGCTTCAAGCTCGAAGCCTACGACACGATCCGCGAGAACGCCGCGCTCATCCATGCGCAGCCGAACGGTTGCGCGATCATCCATTCGGACGACCAGTACGGCATCCAGCGCCTCAATCAGGAAGCCGGCAAGGCGATGGCCGACGGCAACCGCATCGGCCTCAACATCACGCCGGAACAGGCGATCCAGTGGATCACGCTGAACCCGGCGAAGGCGATGGGCGTCGGCGACAAGACGGGCTCGCTGGAGACCGGCAAGATGGCGGATGTCGTCCTGTGGTCGGCCGATCCCTTCTCGGTCTACGCGCAGGCGGAGAAAGTCTTCATCGACGGCGCCTTGATGTATGACCGCAGCGATCCCAAGCGCTCGCCGCGCACGGACTTTGAAATCGGACAATCGGGCCTCGGCTTCACCGGCGGAGCAGGACAATGAGAACGATCATCCTTACCCTGACGGCCGCCTTCGCGGCCGCCGCGGCTTCGGCGCAGACAACGGCGGCGTCGGCGCCCGAAACGCTCGTCATCCAGAACGCGCGGGCCTACACGATGGCCGGCGCCGATGGCGGCCTGATCGAGAACGCCGACATCGTCATGCGCGGCGGCGTGATCGTTGCGGTGGGCCAGGACCTTGCGGTTCCGGAGGGCGCGCGCGCCCTCGACGCCAAGGGGCGCATCGTCACGCCCGGCCTCTTCGCGCCGTGGTCGCAGTTGGGCCTCGTCGAGATCGGCCTCGACCAGGAATCGAACGACGCCTCGCCCGAAGGCGATTATCCGCACAGCGCTTCGCTCGATGCGGCGGACGCCTTCAACCCCGCCTCGACGCTCATTCCGGTCAATCGCGCGGGCGGCGTCACGCGCGCCGTCGCGGCGCCGACGCCGGGCGATAAAGCGTTCGGCGGGCTCGGCGCCATCGTCAATCTGTCGGGGCGGCCGGATTCCATCGCGCGGGAGAGGGCGCTGCAATCCGTCGCCATGGGCTATGCGGGCGCGGCGCGCAGCGGCGATACGCGGATGGGCGCGTGGGCCGAGTTCCGCGACGCCATCGAGGAGGCGCGCGCCTATGCGGCGAACCCCGGCGGTTATGCGCTCCGCCCACGGATGACCGGCCTGACGCTCAACGATCTTGAGGCGCTCGCGCCGGCGGCGCGGGGCGCGCAGCCCATCGTCGTCGCCGTGAACGGCGCCGCCGACCTTCGCGCGCTCATCAGGATGAAGGCGCGCTACGGTCTCAACGTCATCGCGCTCGGCGCGACGGAAGGGCATCTCGTCGCGCGCGAGCTTGCGGCGGCGCAGATCCCGGTCATTCTCAATCCGCTCCTCAACCTGCCGGAGCAGTTCGAAATGCTCGGCGCGACGCAGGCGAACGCCGCGCGGCTCCATGCGGCGGGCGTGACGATCGCCTTTTACGATCCCCCGTCCGGCTCGCATAATCTGCGCCTCCTCCCGCAACTCGCCGGCAACGCCGTCGCCAACGGGCTTCCCTATGCGGCTGCGCTCGCCGCGCTGACGATCAACCCCGCGCGGATGTACGGGGTTGCCGATCGCTATGGCAGCATCGAAGTCGGAAAGGCGGGCGATCTTGTCCTCTGGGACGGCGACCCGCTGGAAACCGCCTCGCGACCCGTCGCGGTCTATATCGACGGGCGCGCGACGTCGCTGGCGACGCGTCAGACGCGGCTGCGCGACCGCTACCGCGACCTGTCGCGGGGAGACTTGCCGCACGCCTATCGCGGGGCGCAGTAAGTCCATAGGGGCAAGGCTTTCCTTGGCTTTCATGACGCCGCCGACTAGAGAGGCGGCGTCATGACCCGGCGCCTCCGAATCGCGCTTTGCCAGATCGACCCTGTCGTCGGCGACATCGCCGGCAACAGGGCGAAGATCATCGCCGCGCGCGCCGAGGCGGCGAAAGGCGGCGCCGACCTCGCCGTTTTCTGCGAGCTTGTCATCTGCGGCTATCCGCCGGAGGACCTTGTCGCGCGCGCGGCGTTCCAGCGCGACTGTCGCAACGCCGTCGAGGCGCTTGCAAAGGCGACCGCCGACGGCGGGCCGGCGCTGATCGTCGGCAGCCCGTGGAAGGAAGGCGACGCGCTTTACAACGCCGCCCTCCTTCTCGACGGCGGCGAGATCAAGGCCGTGCGCCGGAAAGTTCGCCTGCCGAATTACGGCGTCTTCGATGAGCCGCGCCGCTTCACGCCGGGCCCGGACTGTCCCGAACCGACGCCCTTCCGCGGCGCAAGCCTCGGCCTGATGGTGTGCGAGGACATGTGGCTCGAAGGCGCGGGCGAGGCGCTCGCGCGCGCCGGCGCTGATTTCTTCATCGTGCCGCACGGCTCGCCCTTCCGCGTGACGTCGCTTGACGAACGCGAGGCGGCCGCGCGCGCGCGCGTCAAAGCGACGGGCCTGCCGCTGATGTTCGTCAACCAGCTTGCAGGGCAGGACGAGGTCGTCTTCGAAGGCGCCGGATTTGTCATGGACGCGGGCGGAACGATCCGCTTCCGCGCGCCGCAATTTCAAAAAGGCGTTTTCCTCACTGAATGGGAGAAGCGCGGCAACGGATGGGAGTGCGTTTCGGGGCCGAACGCCCCATGGGACCGCGCGCAGGCGATGATCTATCGCGCGGTCGTCATGGGCGTTCGCGATTATGTCGAAAAGAACCGCTTTCCGGGCGTCGTCATCGGCCTGTCGGGCGGGGTCGATTCTGCGCTCACCGCCGCGATGGCGGTCGACGCGTTGGGCGCTGAACGCGTGCGCTGCGTGATGATGCCGTCGCGCTATACGGCGCAACATTCGCTCGACGACGCCGCCGCCTGCGCAAAGGCGCTCGGCGTTTCCTACGAGTCGATCCCCATCGAACCTGCGGTCGAAGCCTTCGGCGCCATGCTCAAGCCCGTTTTCAAGGGCCGCGCCGCCGACGTGACGGAGGAAAACATCCAGTCGCGCATCCGCGGCGTCATTCTGATGGCGCTCTCCAACAAGTTCGGCGCCATGGTGCTGACCACCGGCAACAAGTCCGAAATGTCGGTCGGCTATGCGACTCTCTATGGCGACATGAACGGCGGCTATAATCCGCTGAAGGACCTCTACAAGACCGAGGTCTGGCGCCTCTGCCGCTGGCGCAACGCGAATCACGCAAGCGACCTCAAAGGCCCGAAAGGCGAAGTGATCCCGGAACGGATCATCACCAAGGCCCCGTCCGCGGAACTGCGCGCGAACCAGACCGACCAGGACAGCCTGCCGCCTTACGAGACGCTGGACGCCATCCTCGAACGCCTCGTCGAGCGCGAAATGGCGGTTCGCGACATCATCGCCGAGGGCTTTGACGAGGCGACCGTGAAACGTGTCGAGCACCTTCTCTACGTCGCCGAATACAAACGACGGCAAGCCCCGCCGGGCCCGAAGGTGACGAAGGTCAATTTCGGGCGGGATCGGCGCTATCCGATCACGAACGGGTGGCGGGATCGGGGGTGACGCCGTCGTTTGACGCCCAACGCGGGAACGCGTAATCCCGCGCGTCTTTCCCTGATTTCCGGCTCCGTCCCCATGTCCGTCATCGTCCGTTTCGCCCCCTCGCCGACCGGCAAGCTTCACGTCGGGAACGTGCGCGCGGCGCTGTGGAACTGGCTTTTCGCGCGGAAAGAACGCGGGACGTTCATCCTGCGCATCGACGACACCGACAAGGAACGCTCGACCGCCGCCTATGAGGACGGCATCCGGGCGGACCTGACGTGGCTCGGCCTTTCCTGGGACAAGACGTTCAAGCAGTCGGAACGCTTCGGCGACTATGACGTCGTATCGGACGCCCTGCGCGGCAAGGGACTTCTCTATCCCTGCTACGAAACCGCCGAGGAGCTTGACCGCAAGCGCAATCTGCAGCGCCTGCGCGGGGCGCCGCCCGTCTATGACCGCGCGGCGCTCGCCCTGACCGACGCCCAGAAAAAAGCGCTTGAAGCCGAAGGGCGCACGCCCCACTGGCGCTTCAAGCTGTCGGGCGAAACCGTCCGCTGGAACGATTTGATCCGAGGGGAGACGATCGTCGAGACGGCGAGCGTTTCCGACCCCGTGCTGATCCGCGAGGACGGGATGTATCTTTACACCCTGCCCTCCTGCATCGACGACATCGATTACGCGATCACGCACGTCATCCGCGGCGAAGACCATGTGACGAACGCCGGCGTGCAGATCGAGATCATGAAGGCGATCATCGACGTCCGCGGCAAAGGCTCCCTTCCGCAGTTCGCCCACCATTCGCTTCTCATCGGCGCGGACGGACAAGGACTTTCAAAGCGCCTCGGCTCGCTCTCCATCGAACAGATGCGGGGCGACGGCCTTGAGCCCGCGGCGATCACCAGCCTGCTGGCGAAACTCGGCACCGCCGAACCGGTGCTGCCGCAGCCGGACATCATGGCGCTCGCGAAGACGTTCGACTTCGAAAAGATCGGCCGCGCGCCGGCGCGCTTCGACGAGGCGGAGCTTCTGCAGCTCAACGCCAAGATCCTGCACGAGGCGCCCTATGCGGCGCTCAAAGATCGACTTGCGGCGATCGGCGTGTCGGAGGCGCTGTGGAGCGCCGTGAAAGGAAACGTCGCCAAGCTCGCCGACGCGGCGGAGTGGAAGGGCGTCATCGAGGGCGCGATCGATCCCGTCATCGAAGACCCCGCGCTCTGCGCCGCCGCAAGCGCGCTTGTTCCCGATCCTCCGCTGACGGAGCAAAGCTGGAGCGCGTTTACGAACGCGGTCAAAGAGAAGACGGGCGCCAAGGGCAAGGCCCTGTTTCACCCGCTTCGCCTCGCGCTGACGGGCCGCGAAAAGGGCCCCGAAATGGCGGCGATCTTTCCGCTCATCGGCGCTGACAGAGCGCGACGGCGGTTGAAGGGGGAGCGGGCGTAGCCTCGCCGCTCTAATTCCGCGCGACAAAGACAACCGTCACCCCGGACGGCGCAGCCGATCCGGGGTCCATCTCCCGACGCTCGCCCGTTCTCCCGCGGGTCATTCAGGAGATGGTCCCCGTGTTCGCGCGAAGACGCGCGCCCCGGGGTGACGGAGGACCGCGTTATAAATTGTGATAGTTGGGAGGGATGACTGACGAACATTCATCGCTAGCTCCGGTTCTCGCCGCCGCGTTGTCAAGGCGCTTCGGCGCCACGCAGGTGAGGCGCCTCACGCGCCTTTCCGGCGGGGCTTCCCAGGAAACTTTTGCGGTTGACGCCGAGGGCGGTCTTTTCGGCGCCTTCATCTGGCGGCGGCGCCCGGCTGACGCGCTGCAGGATGATTGGGTGCGGCTCGGCCCGCATGAGGAAGCGGCTGTCATCGAGGCCGCGGGCGCAGCGGGCGCGCCGGCGCCCACCGTCATCTGCGTGTTCGAGCCGCAGGACGGGATCGGCGACGGCTTCCTGATGTCGCGCATCCCCGGCGAAGCCCTCGCCCCGCGCATTCTGCGCGATCCTAAATTCGACGCCGTCCGCCCGCTTCTTGCGGCGGAGTGCGGCCGAATTCTCGCGCAGCTTCACGCCATTCCGATCGTCTCGCTGCCGCCGATGCCGGCCCCGAAGATCGAAATCGAGATCGCCCGCTGGCGATCCTTGCTGGAGCGGCTTGACGATCACCGCCCGGTCTTCGCGCTCGCCATGCGCTGGCTGCTCGACAACAGGCCGAACCCGAGGCCGCTGACTTTCGTGCATGGCGATTTCCGACTCGGCAATCTCCTGGTCTCGGAGAAGCGCGTCGAGGCCGTGCTCGATTTCGAACTCGCCCATCTTGGAGAGCCCGCCGAGGATCTCGGCTGGATGTGCGTTCCCTCCTGGCGCTTCGGGAATATCGACAAGCCTGTCGGGGGCTTCGGCGCGCGGGAGGATTTTCTGAACAGCTATCTTGACGCCGGCGGCGATCTATCGGCGCCGGCGCGCCTGCGCTATTTCGAGATTTTCGGCGCGCTCAAATGGGGCGTCATCTGCGCCTCGGCGAAGGAGGCGATGCGGTCGGGCGCCGACCGCTCTATCGAGCGGGCGATGATCGCGCGGCGCGCCTCGGAAGCGGAAATCGACCTCATCACCTATCTCGACCGGCCGGAGGACATCTGATGCAGGACGAGCCATCCGTCGACGCCATTCTCGACCTTGTCGCGCGCTTCCTGCGTGAAGAGGCCGCCCCCGCGCTGCAAGGCCGGCCCGGCTTTCACGCGCGCGTCGCGGCGAATGCGGTCGAGCTCGCCCGCCGCGCATCGCATCTTGGTCCGCAGGCGGATGAAGAAGAGCGTGCGCGCCTTCGCGCGCTGCTCGGCGCGGACGGCGAGACCGCGGCGCTCAACCGCGAATTGACGAACCGGCTGTTCGACGGGCGCCTTACGCTCGGCGAAGCCGGCGTGCGCGAGCATCTTTGGCGGACGACGATGGAAAAGCTCGCGGTCGACCAGCCGTCCTACGCGACCTACGGCCTTGCGCTTCAGCACGACAAGACTTGAGGCCCAACCGCCATGGATTTCAATCTGCCGCCGGCGCTCGCCGCCTATCTCGACGAACTTGACGCCTTCATCGCGCGCGAAATCGCGCCGCTGGAAGCTGCGGACGACAATGCGCGCTTCTTTGATCACCGGCGCGAATGGGCGCGCACCGACTTCGAGCGGGGCGGCCTGCCGCGCGCTGAATGGGAAGCGCTCCTCTCGGAGGCGGCGAAGCGCGCCGACGCGAGCGGCCACTGGCGCTATTCGGCGCCGCGGCGCTGGGGCGGGCGCGACGGCGCCAATCTCGACATGGCGGTCATCCGCGAACATCTCGCGGCGAAGGGCCTCGGCCTGCACAACGATCTGCAGAACGAGCATTCGATCGTCGGCAATTTCCCCTTCGTCGCGATGTTCGAGGCCTTCGGCCGCGAGGATCAAAAACAGGAATTCATCTCTGGCGGATTCTCAGGCGAACGCCTTGTCGCCTTCGGCCTCACCGAGCCGAAACACGGCTCCGATGCGACGCACATGGAAACGCGCAGCGAGCGCGCAACGCGCGGCGGGCGCGCCGGCTGGGTCATCAACGGCGAGAAAATGTGGATCACCGGCATGCATCGCGCGACGCATTGCGCGACCTTCGCGCGCTGGAAGGGCGCCGACGGCGATCCGAAGGGCATTATCTGCCTTCTCGTGCCGCGCGAGACGAAGGGGCTGACGGTCGGGGAGTATCTCTGGACCTTCAACATGCCGACGGATCACCCGCGGCTCTATTTCAAGGACGTGTTCGTTCCCGACGACGCCGTGCTCGGCCCCGAAGACAACGGCCTTGCCGTCGCGCAGTCCTTTGTGCACCAGAACCGCATCCGGCAGGCGGCGAGTTCGCTTGGGGCCGCCGATTACTGCATCAGGGAAAGCGTCGAGTGGGCGCGATCGCGCGTCACGTTCGGGGCGCCGCTCGCCAGTCATCAGGCGATCCAGTTCCCGCTTGTCGAGCTGGCGACGCAGGTGGAAATGCTGCGGCTTCTCATCCGCAAGACCGCCGCGGAGATGGACGCGACGGCGCATGTCGAGATCGAGCGGAAACTCTCCGGTAAGATCAGCATGTGCAATTACTGGGCGAACCGGCTCGTCTGCGAGGCGGCGGACCGCGCGATGCAGGTCCATGGCGGGCTCGGCTATTCGCGGCACAAGCCGTTCGAGCACATCTACCGCCACCACCGCCGCTACCGCATCACGGAGGGTTCGGAAGAAATCCAGATGCGCAAGGTCGCGGCGCATCTCTTCGGCTATGCGGGAGAGAACAGGCGGCGTTGAGCGGGTCAGATCACCACTTCAAGCGTGCGCTTATGAAGCGCGGGGAAAACGTCCTCCGGTCGATCGACGAAAACGAGATCGCCGAGAAGCTCCGGCGCCGCGAGGCCTTCCTCGACGATATGCGTCAGCAGCGTCTTCAAGGGCTCCCAGAAGCCGTTGATGTTGAGGACGACGATCGGCTTCCGGTGAAGCGCGAGGCGCGCCCAGGACAGCACCTCGATCAGCTCTTCGAGCGTGCCGATGCCGCCCGGCAGCGTCAGCACGGCGTCCGCATCGTCGAACATGCGGATCTTGCGCTCATGCATCGTTTTGACGACGACGTGATCGACGCCTTCGAGCACGCCTTCCATTTCGACGAGGAAATCGGGGATGATGCCGAAGACTTTGCCTCCGGCGTCGCGCGCTGCGCCCGCCGTCGCGCCCATCAGGCCGAGCTTGCCGCCGCCATAGACGATGCGCCAGTCGCGCCTCGCCGCTTCGCGCCCGATGAACTGGGCGGCCTTGAGGAAGTCAGGGTCGTTGCCGGCTCGGGAGCCGCAATAAACGCATAAGGATTTCATGGACTTGGCGCTTCTTATCGGTGGGCGCGGCATTGTAGGCCGAAAACCCTATTGGTAGAGTTAACCGGCGCCGTCAAGGGCGGCCGCCCGTAGCCTCAAGGGGAGCGCCGCCGATGCGCGTCGTCATCATTTTCTTCCTGCTGCTCATCCTCGGCTTCATCGCCTGGAAGGCGGCGGAGCGGTTCAACCTTGTCGAACCCGCGCCGAAGGCCGACGCGCAACCGGCGCCCGATGCGCCCACGGCGCCGGATGAAGCGCCGGCGCCCTCGCTCCCAAGCTTCGACATCGTGCGCGTCGACCGCTCGGGAGATGCGGTCATCGCCGGGCGCGCGAGCCCCGGCGCGACGGTCACCGTCTACGCCAATGACGCAGCCCTCGCGACCGCGACCGCCGGCGCCGACGGCGCGTGGGTGATGACGACCGAAACGCCGCTTGAGTCCGGCGCGGTCGAATTGTCGCTCGAAATGAAAACGGCGGACGGCGTCGTCGTGCGCTCGGATGAGACGATCGTCATCTATGTGCCCGAGCGCGAGGGCGATCGGCCGCTCGTCCTCAAGACGACGCCGGGCGGGGCGACCGTGGTGCTGCAGGAGCCGCGCGACGAAGGCGTCGGCCTTGGGCCCTTGTCGCTCGACACGATCGACTACGACCAGTCGGGCGCCGTCATCTTCGCCGGGAAAGCCGAGGCGGGCCGCGTGGTGCAGGTGTTCGCCAACGGACAGTTCGTCGGCCAGACGGCGGCAGGCGAGGACGGGCGCTGGCGCCTCGTCGCCTCGATGCCGCCGGGGGTCTATTCGCTGCAGATCATCCAGCTCGATGAAAACGGCCGGCCGGTCTACGCGATCGAGCTTCCTTTCGAGCGCGCCGACCTCGACGACATCGAGCTGCGCGACGGCAAGGTGATCGTCCAGCCCGGCAACAGCCTCTGGCGCATCGCAAGGCGCGTCTACGGCAAAGGCGTTCAGTACACGGTCATTTACGAAGCGAACGCCGACCAGATCCGCGACCCGGACCTCATCTATCCGGGGCAGATCTTTGAGGTGCCGGAGGCGGAGGAGGCGCCGGAGGAGTAGGGGTTTTAGATCGGCTCCATCCGGGACCGGGCGTCGCGTTTTGGACGGCGTTCTTAGATGTCGTCAGCACACAGAACATCAGTCGTCGCTCTTACCTCCGTCACCCTGGGGCGCGACGCAGTCGCGAACCCGGGGTCAATCTTCGGCCCCAACGGGGAGGCGTGGACCCCGGATCGGCTGCGCCGTCCGGGGTGACGGCTGGAGGCGGCGCGCTTTCGAAAGCTCAACCCCTAAACATCCAGCTCCGCCGTCAGCGCATTCTCCTGGATGAACTCTCGGCGCGGTTCGACGATCTCGCCCATGAGTTTTGAGAAGATGTCGTCGGCGTCGTCCGCTTCCTTCACCTTCACTTGCAGCAACACGCGGGCGGCGGGGTCGAGCGTCGTTTCCCAGAGCTGGTCGGGGTTCATTTCGCCGAGACCCTTGTAGCGCTGGATGGAGACGCCTTTTTCGCCGCTTGCGCGTGCGGCCCGGAGGAGCGAGTTCGGCCCGGTCACCGTCGCGCGCAGGTCTTTCTTCGCCCAGGTCGCGGGCCGATCGAAAATCTCGGCGAGATCGTTCATGAGTTCCTGCGTGCGGCGCGCATCGCCCGAAACGAGAAGTTCGCGCGAAAGCGCCTGCCGTTCGGCGACGCCGCGAAGCTCGCGTTCGAAGACATAGCCGCCCTCGCCGTCGGGGCGGCCTTTCCAGCCGCGCTCGAATTCATCGGCGATTAGGTCAAGGCGGGCGGCGATTTTCGCCGCCAGCGTCTCGGCGGCGGCGGCGTCCGCCGGCGCCTCGGCGAGGGCGCGGGCGAGCGCGGCCTGCACGATGACATCGCGCGAGAAGCGCGCGGGAAATTCCTCGATCGCCTCGCGAGCGCGGCGCGCGCGCGCGATGATGTCGGCGAGATCGGCGCCGGCGACCACCTCGCCGCTCGCGAGAATGAGCTGGGCCTCGTGCGACCCCTCCGTATAAAGATAATCCTCAAGGCCGCGATCGTCGAGGACGTATTGCTCGGATTTGCCGCGGCTGATCTTGTAGAGCGGGGGCTGCGCGATATAGAGGCAGCCGCGCTGGATCACCTCGGGCATCTGGCGGAAGAAGAAAGTCAAGAGCAAGGTCCTGATATGCGCGCCGTCGACATCGGCGTCGGTCATGATGACGACCTTGTGGTAGCGCAGCTTATCGACGTTGAAATCGTCGCGTCCGATGCCGGTGCCGAGCGCCGTGATGAGCGTGCCGATTTCCTGGCTCGACAGCATCTTGTCGAAGCGGGCGCGTTCGACGTTCAGAATCTTGCCGCGCAAGGGCAGGACGGCCTGGTTTTCGCGATTACGCGCCTGCTTGGCGCTGCCGCCCGCCGAGTCGCCCTCGACGATGAAGAGTTCGGATTTCGCGGGGTCGCGTTCCTGGCAGTCGGCGAGCTTGCCGGGGAGCGAGGAGATGTCGAGCGCTGATTTCCGGCGCGTCAGCTCGCGCGCCTTGCGCGCCGCCTCGCGCGCCATCGCCGCCTCGACGATCTTGCCGACGACCTTGCGCGCTTCGCCGGGATTTTCCTCGAACCATTCGCCGAGCTTTTCGGCGACGACGCCTTCGACGATGGGCCGCACTTCCGAGGAGACGAGCTTGTCCTTCGTCTGCGAGGAGAATTTCGGATCAGGGACCTTGACCGACAGGATGCAGGTCAGCCCCTCGCGCGCATCATCGCCGGTCAGCGCGATTTTTTCCTTCTTGGCGACGCCCGATTCCGCGGCGTATTTGTTGATGATGCGCGTCAGCGCGGCGCGATAGCCCTGAAGGTGGGTGCCCCCGTCACGCTGCGGAATATTGTTGGTGAAGCACAGCACCTTTTCGTGATAGCTGTCGTTCCACCACATCGCGACATCGACCGTGACGCCGTCGCGCTCGATCGTGAAGGCGATCGGGGCCTCGATCAGCGGCGTCTTCGATTTGTCGAGATAGCGCGCGAAGGCGACGAGGCCGCCTTCATAAAGGAAATGCTCCTCCCGCGTTTCGACATGGCGCGCGTCGATCAGGCGGATCGACACGCCGGAGTTGAGGAAGGCGAGTTCGCGGAGGCGATGTTCAAGCGTTTCGAAATCGAAGGTGAGCTGCGTGAAGGTCTCGCCCGAGGGGAGGAACGTGACCTCCGTGCCTTTGTCGGACGTGTCGCCGACGACTTTCAGCGGCGCCTCAGGCACGCCGTGCCGGAAGCGCATGTAATGTTCCTTGCCTCCGCGCTTGATCCTGAGATCGAGCCACTCGGACAGCGCGTTGACCACGGATACGCCGACGCCGTGGAGGCCGCCGGAAACCTTGTAGGAATTCTGATCGAATTTTCCGCCGGCATGCAGCTGGGTCATGATGACTTCAGCCGCCGAAACGCCTTCGGTCGGGTGGATGTCGGTCGGGATGCCGCGTCCGTTGTCCCTGACCGTCGCCGAGCCGTCTTCGTTCAGGATGACGCGGATGTCGTCGCAATAGCCCGCGAGCGCTTCGTCGATGGCGTTGTCGACGACTTCATAGACCATATGGTGAAGGCCTGAGCCGTCATCGGTGTCGCCGATATACATGCCCGGGCGCTTCCTGACGGCGTCGA